>CAZVVS010000357.1:0-5461 GCA_964630585.1 uncultured Gordonia sp. | reverse complement strand
GGCACGATGAACCCGTTCCAGCACGGCGAGGTGTTCGTGACCGAGGACGGCGCGGAGACCGACCTCGACGTCGGCCACTACGAGCGCTTCCTCGACGTCAACCTGTCGCAGGCGGCCAACGTCACCACCGGCCAGGTGTATTCGACGGTGATCGCCAAGGAGCGTCGCGGCGAGTACCTGGGGCAGACCGTGCAGGTCATCCCACATATCACCGACGAGATCAAGCGCCGGGTGCTGGACATGCGCGAGCCCAGTGACGACGGCGTGCGCCCCGACGTCGTCATCACCGAGATCGGCGGCACGGTCGGCGACATCGAGTCGCAGCCCTTCATCGAGGCGGCCCGCCAGATCCGCCACGACGTCGGTCGGGACAACGTGTTCTTCCTCCACGTCTCACTGGTGCCGTACCTGGCCCCATCGGGGGAGTTGAAGACCAAGCCGACACAGCACTCGGTGGCTGCGCTGCGCAACGTGGGTATCCAGCCCGACGCACTCATCCTGCGCTGTGACCGCGACGTGCCAGAAGGCCTCAAGCAGAAGATCGCGCTCATGTGCGACGTCGACATCGAAGGTGTGATCTCCACTCCCGACGCGCGCAGCATCTACGACATCCCCAAGGTCCTCCACGCGGAGAGCCTGGACGCCTACGTCGTACGCAAGCTGGGACTGCCGTTCCGCGACGTGGACTGGTCGGTGTGGGGCGAGTTGCTGCGCCGCGTGCACGAGCCGGAGGAGACGGTGCGGGTCGCACTGGTGGGCAAGTACGTCGACCTCCCCGATGCCTACCTGTCGGTGACCGAGGCGATCCGGGCGGGCGGATTCGCGCACTGGGCGCGCACCGAGATCGTCTGGGTCCAGTCGGACCTGTGCGCCACCGACGCCGGTGCGCAGCACGAGCTCGGCGACGTCGACGCCATCCTGATCCCCGGTGGCTTCGGCATCCGTGGGATCGAGGGCAAGGTCGGAGCCATCCGCTATGCGCGCCGACGCGGCATCCCGCTGCTCGGCCTGTGCTTGGGCCTGCAGTGCGTGGTGATCGAGGCGGCGCGCTCGGTTGGTTTCGACGACGCCAATTCCGCGGAGTTCGAGCCCCAGACGACCCACCCGGTGATCTCGGTGATGGCCGACCAGGAGCAGGCGGTGGCCGGCGAGGCGGACTTGGGCGGCACGATGCGGTTGGGCTCCTACCCGGCCGTCCTGGGCGAGGACACGCAGGTGGCCCGGGCCTATGGGACGACCGAGGTCAGCGAGCGCCACCGGCACCGATTCGAGGTCAACAACGCCTACCGCGACCAGATCGCGGAGGCGGGCCTGGTCTTCTCGGGCACCTCGCCCGACGGGCGCCTCGTCGAATTCGTCGAATACCCGCGCGAGGTGCACCCGTTCCTTGTCGCGACTCAGGCGCACCCGGAGTTGAAGTCGCGTCCGACCCGCCCGCACCCGTTGTTCCGCAGCCTCATCGAAGCGGCTTTGGAGTACAAGGCGGCCGAGCGCCTGCCCGTCGAGATCAGCCGCCACAACGCAGAACAGAGCGACGACGCGGCGTCCGCAGTGGCGGAGTAGAGCCGACCATGTCCGGCGACGAGCAGCACGAGTTCACAGTCACCGGCTCGACCGTGCGCTACGAGGGCGCGATCGTGGCGCTGCGCTTCGACGAGGTCGTGATGCCCGGTGGCAATACCGCCCGGCGCGAAGTCGTCGAGCACCGTGGGGCCGTGGCCGTCGTCGCCCTCGACGAGCAGGATCGCGTCGCGCTTATCGAGCAGTACCGCCATCCGTTGGGCCGCCGCTTGTGGGAGCTCCCAGCCGGCCTGCTCGACTCGGCGGGGGAGGAACCCGTCGAAGCTGCTGCGCGCGAGCTGGCCGAGGAGGTCGACCTCGCCGCCGGCCGGTGGGAGGTCCTGCTCGATCTGGCACTGTCGCCGGGATTCACAGACGAGGCGCTGCGCGTGTACCTGGCCCGTGGGTTGCGGCCCCTTCCCAGTGCGCCGCGCGTCGACGAGGAGGCCGACCTGCGGTGGTCCTGGGTGCCGCTGGACACCGCGGTCGCGATGTCGCTGGCCGGCGAGATCGTCAACGCCACCGCGGTCGCGGGGGTCCTCGCCGCGGCCCGCGTGGTCGACGGGTCCGTGCCGACTCGGCCGGTGACGGCGCCCTGGCCCGACCGTCCGACGGCGTTCGACCGGCGCATGGCTGCGCGGGGTGAGCAAGGCTGACCGGCACGCCGCCCCCACTGGCCGACCAGGTGGACCGCTACCTCGACCACCTGGTGGTCGAGCGGGGCGTCGCCGCGAACACTGCCGCCTCCTACCGTCGCGACCTGCGTCGCTACCGGGACTACCTGATCGCGCGGGGTATCGGCGATCTCGGCGAGGTCGACGAGTCCGATGTGCGGGAATTCCTGGTCGACCTGCGCTCACCGGGGGCCGGAGACCCGGCAGCGTCGCCGCTCTCGGAGAGTTCGATCGCCCGCACGTTGGTCGCGACGCGTGGCCTGCACAAGTTCGCAGTGGCCGAGGGGATGGCGGCCGCCGATCCGGCCCGCGCGGTGCGCCCGCCTAAACCTGCGCAGCGGCTGCCGAAGGCATTGGCGGTGGCCGAAGTGGACGCGATCCTCGCCAGCACGGGCGGCGACGACCCGAGAGGCCTGCGCGACCGCGCGCTGCTGGAACTGCTGTACAGCTGTGGGGCGCGCATCTCCGAGGTGACCTCCCTCGACATTGACGACCTCGACCTGGCTCACCGCACTGTTCTGCTGCGCGGCAAGGGCGGCAAGCAGCGCCTCGTTCCCGTCGGCGGCCCGGCCGTCGAGGCCGTCGACGCCTACCTGGTGCGGGCGCGGCCTTCGCTGGCGTCCGCGCGCAGCGGGGCGGCGGTGTTCCTCAACGCGCGCGGCGGCCGGTTGTCACGGCAGAGCGCGTGGCAAATCCTGTCCGACGCGGCGCAGCGGGCGGGGATCACCGCCTCGGTCTCGCCGCACACCCTGCGCCACAGCTTCGCCACCCACCTGCTCGACGGTGGTGCCGACGTACGCGTCGTCCAGGAACTCCTCGGTCATGCCTCGGTCACGACCACGCAGGTCTACACGCTGGTCACGGTGTCCACGATGCGCGAGGTCTACGCCACGGCCCACCCGAGAGCCCGCTAGGGTGGAGGCGACTATGCAGGGCCAGGTCACCGTGTCAGGAAGGGGTCATCGTCTGTGAGTACGCCGGAGTCCGACGACAAGTACCGGCTGTCGGTCACCACTTCCGGCGCCGACGACGAGACTGACTCCCAGGCCGCGGCGCCGGCCGGCGAACTCGGCCCCACCGGTCGGCCGGTGCGCCCCGTCCCGGTACCCCGGCCGCTGAGTTCGCACGGCCCGGCGAGAATCGTCGCGGTGTGCAACCAAAAGGGTGGCGTGGGCAAGACGACGTCGACGATCAACATCGGTGCGGCGCTCGCCGAGTTCGGTCGCCGGGTCCTGCTCGTGGACCTCGACCCGCAGGGCGCCCTGTCGGCGGGTCTGGGCGTCGCCCACCACGAGCTCGAGCAGACCGTCCACAACCTGCTGGTGCCGCCGCTCGCGCCCATCGACGATGTGTTGCAGCGGACCCGGGTCGAGGGGATGGACCTGCTGCCGAGCAACATCGACTTGTCGGCGGCCGAGATCCAGCTGGTCAGCGAGGTGGGTCGGGAACAGGCCCTGCGCCGTGCCCTGCACCCGGTCGTCGACCGCTACGACTACATCCTGATCGACTGCCAGCCGTCACTGGGCTTGCTCACCGTCAACGCCCTGGCCTGCGCCGACAGCGTGCTGATCCCGATGGAGTGCGAGTATTTCAGCCTCCGGGGCCTGGCCCTGCTCACCGACACCATCGAGAAGGTCCACGACCGGCTGAACCCGGACTTGGAGATCGGCGGCATCCTCGCGACGATGTTCGACCCGCGGACGGTGCACTCGCGCGACGTGATGGCGCGCGTCGTGGAAGTGTTCGGCGACGTCGTCTTCGACACCGCGATCAACCGAACGGTACGGTTCCCCGAGACGTCGGTCGCCGGCGAGCCGATCATCTCCTGGGCGCCGAAGTCGTCGGGCGCGCAGGCCTATCGCGACGTCGCCGCCGAGGTCATCGCGCGCGACGGCGAATCCCGATGAGTGTGCCAGTCGACGCGGCTGACACGACATCCGAGGAGGGCGCCGACAGCGGTTTCCGAGTCAGTCTGACCAACTTCGAGGGTCCCTTCGACCTGCTGCTGAACCTCATCAGTCAGCACCGGCTCGACGTCACCGAGGTGGCGCTGCACGAGGTGACCGACGACTTCATCGCCTACACCAAGACCATGGGCGAGGCGATGGACCTCGAACAGACCACGGAATTCCTCGTCGTCGCAGCCACCCTCCTCGACTTGAAGGCCGCACGCCTGTTGCCCTCGGGTGAGGTCGACGATCTGGAGGACCTGGCGCTGTTGGAGGCGCGCGACCTGCTGTTCGCGCGGCTGCTGCAGTACCGGGCCTACAAGCAGGCGGCGGCGCTGTTCGCCGAACTCGAGGCGTCGGCCCTGCAGCGCTATCCGCGCGCGGTCAGCCTCGAAGACCACTTCGCGCAACTGCTACCCGAGGTGACGCTGGGCGTCGACCCGATGGGCTTCGCCGAGGTCGCCGCAGCGGCGCTGACGCCCAAACCGACTCCCACCGTCGGCCTGGACCACCTGCACATCCCAAAGGTCTCGGTCCCCGAGCAGGCCAAGCGCCTGTCGGCGTTGCTGCGCGACGCGCCGAACGGTCGCCTCACGTTCGGCGAGCTCGTCGCCGAATGTGAGAACGGTCTGGAGGTCGTCGCGCGATTCCTGGGCCTGTTGGAGCTGTATCGCGAGCGGGCCGTCGGCTTCGAACAGGAGGAGGCGCTGGGCGTGCTCACGGTTTCGTGGACCGGCGACCGCGACCCTGACGAGCTGAACATGGAACGAGTGGAGGATTACGGATGACCGAGGAGTCGGCCCAGACCACACTGGAGTCCGAGGACGCGATCCACCTCGACGACGCCGGGCTGCGCGCTGCGCTGGAAGCCGTGCTGCTCGTCGTCGACACGCCGGTATCGGTGGAGGAGTTGGCGACGGCGACCGAGCAGGACCGGCTGCGCGTCAAGGACATGCTGACCGCGATGTCGGCGGAGCTCACCGCAGCGGGCAGCGGCATCGACTTGCGGTACACCGCCGACGGATGGCGCTTCTACACGCGCGCCGAGTTCGCGCCCTACGTGGAGCGCCTGCTGCTCGACGGCGCCCGCAGCAAACTGACTCGCGCCGCACTGGAGACGCTGGCCGTCATCGCCTACCGGCAACCCGTGAGTCGGGCGCGCGTGTCGGCGGTCCGCGGCGTCAACGTCGACGGGGTGATCCGCACCCTCGTCGCCCGCGGGCTCATCAACGAGGCGGGCACCGATCCGCAGACCGCGGCGACGACGTACGGGACCAC
>CAZVVS010000356.1:0-5491 GCA_964630585.1 uncultured Gordonia sp. | reverse complement strand
GATGATCTGGACGTCGGCCAGGGTGAGTGCGCCCAAGCGGACGGTGGCCCCGTTGACCGCGGCGGCCTGGGTGGCGGTCTGCGAAATCTGACCCGACCCGCATGCGGATACCGAGACGACGACCCCGAGGCCGACAGCAGCGGCTATCGCGGACTTGACGAGTGCGGACTGGGAGAGTTGAAACACCGTGATCCTCCGGCTGTGGTCGTCGTGGCGTTCCGCGGGCGCTACCCGGGAACCCTCACTACGCAGCGTAGTGGGCTCACCGGCCTCCCGTCCGCCGGGGTGGCGAGATTCGCCGAAAATCCGTCTTCGCCGTATTGGCGGACGTGGACACAATCGTGGGGTCGGGTGGGCTGTACCACAGTCGGTAGTAGACGGCGATAGTCGCCCTGGCCAGCGCAAAGACCCTTGATCACCCGCTTGACCTGCACCGTTGTGAGAAGCCCGTCAGGGGTGCGTGTTAGACTTACCTCAGTTGAAAGGGGCGCTACGTTCATGAATTTCAAAGTTGGCGACACCGTTGTCTACCCCCATCACGGTGCCGCGAGGGTAGAGGACATCGTGACCCGCACCATCAAGGGTGAACCGGTCGAATACCTCGTCCTGAAGGTCACCGATGGTGACATGACCGTCCAGATCCCCTCTTCGAAGTTGGAGTACGTCGGCGTCCGCGACGTCGTCGGCGAGGAGGGCCTCGACCAGGTCTTCCAGGTGCTGCGCGCGCCGCACACCGAGGAGCCGACCAACTGGGCCCGCCGCTTCAAGGCCAACCAGGAGAAGCTGATCTCCGGCGACATCATCAAGGTGGCCGAGATCGTGCGCGACCTGTGGCGCCGCGAGCAGGACCGTGGCCTGTCGGCCGGCGAGAAGCGCATGCTCACCCGGGCGCGCCGCGTCCTCGTCGACGAGCTCTCGCTCGCTCAGAACACCGACGACGAGAAGGCCTCGAGCATTCTCGACGAGGTCCTGGCCGCCGCCTCCTAGGCGCAATCACCCTTGTCCACCTCGGTCATCGTCCCGGCCGCCGGGTCGGGCGTCCGGCTGGGCGAGAACCGGCCGAAGGCTTTCGTTGACCTCGGCGGCGGTCGCAGCATCCTGTGGCACACCGTCTCCGCCATCTGCACGTACTCGGCTGATAACTGGTTCGATCTTGACCGGATCATTGTCGTCGTCCCCGCCGATCTGATGGTGGCAGCGCGCTCCGAAGCCCAGCGCGGCGCAGATGAAGCCGGCCGGGGGACCGAGATCGTGGTCGTGCCCGGCGGGGCCGAGCGTTCCGATTCCGTGCGCGCTGGACTGGCACAGGCCACCGGTGATTTCGTCCTCGTCCACGATGCTGCACGGCCGTTCACCCCGGCTGGCGTATTCGAGCGCGTGCTCGAAGCATTGCGCGACGGGCACCCCGTCGTCGTGCCCGGCCTTCCCGTCGTCGACACCCTCAAGCGTGTCGACGAGACCCCTCGCGTGGTGCAGACCGTCGACCGCTCGGTGCTGCGGGCCATCCAGACCCCGCAAGGGTTCGGCGCTGATGCTCTTGCCCGCGCCTATTCGCAAGCGGGCGACACCGCGACCGACGACGCCGGGCTGGCTGAGCGCGCGGGCCTGCCGGTGTACGTCGTCGACGGCGATCCGCTGGGCTTCAAGATCACGACGCCGTGGGACTTGCGGCTGGCCCGGACCATCGCGAAAGGGTTGGACTGACATGCGGGTGGGTATTGGCACAGACGTGCACAGGATCGCCGCGGGCGTCCCGTGCTGGCTGGTCGGACTGCATTTCCCCGACGACGACGGCTGCGAGGGCCACTCCGACGGTGACGTCGGTGCCCACGCGCTCTGCGACGCGGTGCTCTCGGCCGCCGGGCTCGGCGACCTTGGCAGCGTCTTCGGCACCGGGCGCGCCGAGTGGGAGGGCGTGTCCGGGGCGCGGATGCTCGGGCATGTCGCCGAACTCGTGCGGGAAGCCGGTCTGGTCGTCGTCAACGGCTCAGTGCAGATCATCGGGAACCGGCCGAAGATCGGGCCGCGGCGCGAGGAGGCCTCGCGCGTGCTGGCCGCGGCGCTGGGAGCGCCGGTATCGGTGTCTGCCACGACCACCGACGGTCTGGGCCTCACCGGCCGTGGCGAGGGGATCGCCGCCATCGCGACTGCGCTGGTCGACGACGCCGGGAGCGCAGGCGTCGACGCTGGACCCGACCGGTAGACTCGCGGGTCGTGACCCTACGCCTGTACGACACCGCGGCCCGCGAGGTCCGCGACTTCACGCCCCTGACCGACGGCCGCGTGACCGTCTACCTGTGTGGGGCGACCGTGCAGGGTGTGCCGCACATCGGCCACGTCCGCAGCGGCATCGCATTCGATGTCCTGCGCCGCTGGTTGGCACACGCGGGCAACGATGTCTTGTTCGTCCGCAACGTCACCGATATCGACGACAAGATCCTGCGTAAGGCGCAGGAAGCCGGCCGACCGTGGTGGGAGTGGGCCGCCACGCACGAGCGCGAGTTCGACGACGCCTACCGCGCACTGGGAGTGTTGCCGCCGTCGGCCGAGCCGCGCGCCACCGGCTTCGTCCCGCAGATGATCGTCTATATGCAGCGGCTCATCGACCGTGGCCATGCCTACGCCGCCGAGGGGAACGTCTACTTCGACGTGCTCTCGCTGCCGGAGTACGGATCGCTTTCGGGGCACAAGCTCGACGATGTGCACCAGGGGGAAAGCGCGGGCACCGGAAAGCGCGACCCGCGCGACTTCACGCTGTGGAAGGCGGCCAAGCCCGGCGAACCGTCGTGGGACACCCCGTGGGGGCCGGGCCGCCCCGGCTGGCACTTGGAGTGCTCGGCGATGGCGACCGGCCTGTTGGGCCCTGAGTTCGACATCCATTGCGGCGGGATGGACCTGATCTTCCCGCATCACGAGAACGAGATCGCGCAGAGTCACGGCGCCGGCGATCCGTTCGCGCGGTTCTGGCTGCACAACGGCTGGGTGACCATGAGTGGCGAGAAGATGAGCAAGTCGCTCGGCAACGTCGTCGCCATCCCGGAAATGCTGCGCAAGGTGCGCCCGGTGGAGCTGCGCTACTACCTGGGCAGCGCCCACTACCGTTCGATGCTGGAGTACTCAGACGGTGCGCTGCACGAGGCGGCGACGGCATACCGTCGGATCGAGTCCTTCGTCCACCGCGTCGAGTCGCGGGTCGCACCGGTGCCGATCGGCGAGGTGCCCGCCGAGTTCGCGGCGGCCCTCGACGACGACCTGGGTGTACCCGCGGGGCTCGCCGTCATCCACAATGCGGTCCGGTCGGGCAACACTGCGCTGGAGAACGGTGACGGGGACGCCGCCGTCGTCGTCGCAGGGCAGGTCCGCGCGATGATGGATATCCTCGGCGCCGACCCGATGGCCCCCGACTGGGTCGACGCCGCCGACGATTCGACGGCGATGGCGGCACTCGACGTGCTGGTGCGCGCCGATCTGGATCGTCGGGCACAGGCCCGTAAGGACAAGGACTGGGCGGTCGCCGACGAGGTCCGCGACCGACTCGCGGAGGCGGGGGTCGAGGTCACCGACACCCCCGACGGTGCACAGTGGTCGCTGCGAGAGGCAGGTGCCTGATGGCTGGCAATTCCAAGCGCAAAGGCGCGATCCGCAAGTCTGGCACCAAGAAGGGGCAGACCGTCGGATCGGGCGGGCAGCGACGCCGCGGCCTCGAGGCGCGCGGCGCGACGCCGAAGGCCGAGGACCGTGTCTACCACGCCGCGCACAAGCGCAAAGTCGCCGCGCAGAAGCAGGCCGCCAAGCGTCCGCGGCGCAAAGACGACGACGCCCCCGAGTACGTCCTGGGCCGCAATCCCGTCGTCGAATGCCTGCGCGCCGGCGTTCCCGCGACCGCCCTGTACCTGGTGACCGGCGTCGAGGCCGACGAGCGGATCACAGAGGCGGTCGGGATCGCCGGCGCCAAGGGGATCTCGATTCTCGAGGTGACGAAGAACGAACTTGATCGCATGTCGTCCAACGGCCTGCACCAGGGGATCGGCCTGCAGGTCCCGCCGTACTCGTACGCGCACCCCGACGACCTCATGGCGCAGGCGATCGCGTCGGGGCAGCCGCCCCTGCTGGTGGCACTGGACAACATCACCGACCCGCGCAACCTCGGTGCGGTGATCCGTTCGGTCGCCGCGTTTGGCGGACACGGCGTCCTCATCCCGCAGCGCCGCAGCGCGAGCGTCACCGCTGTCGCGTGGCGCACCAGCGCCGGGGCGGCCGCGCGACTGCCCGTCGCGCAGGCGCCGAACCTCACCCGCACGCTCAAGGACTGGGCCAAGGCGGGTGCGCAGATCGTGGGCCTGGACACCGAGGGCGCGGTCAGCCTCGACGCCTACGACGGCACTGGGCCGACGGTGATCGTCGTCGGGTCGGAGGGCAAGGGCCTCTCGCGCCTGGTGCGCGAGACGTGCGATTCGGTGCTGGCGATCCCCATGGCCGGCGACGTGGAGAGTCTCAACGCATCTGTCGCGGCCGGCGTCGTGCTGGCTGATTTCGCCCGCCAGCGCCGCCAGTCCTAGCGTCCCGTGGGCGCTCGCGCGGTCCAGTTGTGATCGCGCGGCGACGATTGTCAGCGCGCGATCACAATAGGCGCGCGGGAGGTCAATGCCGGGTGATGGGCGCGAGGCTGACGCCCGCGGACAACAGCGCAGCGCGGGTTGCCCGGGCATGTTCCACCGCACCCGGGGTGTCACCGTGCAGGCAGACCGACTCCGCGTCGACGGCGATCGTCGAGCCGTCGACGGCGGTGAGCCGCCCGGTCGTGACGAGCTCGACCACGCGCCGGGCGATGTCGTCGGAGTCGGTGAGCAGCGCGCCCGGCTCCGACCGCGGCACCAGCGTCCCGTCGGGGCGGTAGCCGCGGTCGGCGAACGCCTCGGTGATGACCGGTAGGCCCGCATCGCGGGCCATGGCCAGCACCAACGAACCGGGCAGACCCATGACGGGCAGGCCCGGGTCGACCGAGCGCACCGCCTCGACGACCGCGGCGGCCTGCTCCTCGTCGGCGACGATCGTGTTGTACAGCGCACCGTGCGGCTTGACGTAGCGCACCCGCGTACCGGTCGCCGACGCGAGCGCGGTCAGCGCACCGATCTGGTAGACGATGTCGGCACGCAGATCCTCGGGGTCCATCGCCATGTAGCGGCGGCCGAATCCCTCACGGTCGGGGTAGGAGACCTGGGCTCCGATTGCGACTCCGCGACGGTGAGCCTGCGCACAGGTGCGCGCGAGGACCGTCGGAGACCCGGCGTGGAACCCGCAGGCGACGTTTGCGCTGGTCACGATGGCCAGCATTGCCTCGTCATCGCCGACCTCCTCGCCCAAATCAGCGTTCAAGTCGATAGTGGCGGTCACGGAATCAATCGTAGGCGGTTTACCCTGTCAACTATGACTGCGATGAATGAGGCGATCGTGACCGCAGAGGGCACGGTCGTCGGCGTCCGGGGCAAGC
>CAZVVS010000355.1:0-5504 GCA_964630585.1 uncultured Gordonia sp. | reverse complement strand
GCCGGCCGGGGCGATCAGCATGTCGATCAGCTGCGGCAGCAGGAAGAGCGGAGAACCGACCGCCGGGATCGCGGTCGCCCACGTCGGGGTGTCCATGAACCAGTTGGGGTTGACACCGGCGTCGGTGAACAACTGGTTGATCTCGGCATCCGAGGCGACCCGGTTGACCGAACCGTTCGTGGTGCGCCGGCGGTACAGGTCCATCTTGAGGGCCGTCTTCACCCAGCGGGGCAGCCAAGCTTCCATCAGCCCGTCGAACTCCCACCGCTGCGTCTCCTGGTAGAGAGCGATGTAGTTCATGATGGTCGTCACCAGCGACGTCGTCGCCCCGTACCCGAGCAGGGGTGCGGGGGCCGAGGTGGTGGCGGCGCCCATCAGGTTGAGGAGCCGCTGCTCGGCGAGGCGGGCGTGGGAGGCGGCGAGACGGTTCAGGTACGCTTCCACCAGCTCCGGGTGCGACATCAGCGTCATGTTCTTGACGGTGAGGCACCGGTACACGCCGTAGGCGACGTACTCGGTCCACGACGAGCAGGTGATCGTCTGGCACGCCTCCTTCAACGCTTCGGCGTCGAGGTCGTCGTCGCCGGTCCACACGCCGACACCGGTCGTGATGTCCGACAGCGCTGGCGAGGACGGGGTCGACACCTTCATGCGCGGCGCCTGGAACTGCGGGAGGCTATTGAACACCGGCCGGCGGGTCGAGTTCATGCAGGCCACCCCGTAGTACGGGGTGGCTGGCGCGCACAGGGCGGCCATGATCTCGTCCTGCTCGAACCGGCCCATGTTGTAGGCCAGGTCGTTGTCGGACAGGATCCGCTCGGCCGGGTACTGGGCCCGCACCGACGCCACCTGGAACTTCTCGGTCGACGTGCGACCGATCGTGCCGGCCTTGTCGACGAGCGCCGAAGCGAGGTCGGCCCACGACTCGAACCGGGCGCCGTCCGTGCGGCCGGGGACACCGGCGGTCACCGACAGGTAGTCGATGCCGACGCGGCGGGCCGGCTCCTCGTTCGGGGTCTGACCGAACGTGGTCGCCGGGACGGCGGGGGCGCCGGCGGCCGTCGGCTCACCGGCAGGGGTCGGCTCGGGATCGGCCGCGGCTGCGGCCGGGTCGGCGGCGGGCGGGTCGGCATCGGCGTCGTCGGCGGCGAGCGCAGCGGCGGCGACCGCGTCGGCTTCCTTCGCGACGGCGAGAGCGATGGCCTCGTCGCGGATCGCGAGGAACCTCGCAACGTCAGCGCGGTCCTCGTCGGTGCGCTCCACCTGCGCGAGATTCGCCTGCGCAGCCGACTTGATGTCGCGTGCGAGGGCCCGCAGAGCGGCAGCGGCGAGCGAGGACAGGTTGTCGGGGACCTTGGGCCACATGGCGTGCCTCCTGATTCGAAAGGTGTGCGCAGTTTCTCCACCGCCTGTTCGCTTTGTCCACATTGCTCCGAACGCGGCACGACCCCCGACCGGCGGAGACGGGGGTCGTGCGCTCAGCGCGAAGGGGGCGCCGAGGTCTAGTCGACGTCGTCCTCTTCGAGCAGCAGGGCGAGCAGACGGTCGTCGTCGGAGGGCACGAACACCTTCTCCGCCATCGCGGGCGATCCACCGGCATCGACGAAGGCGTCACGCAGAGCGGTGATGTCCTCTGCGCTCAACGTCATCCCTGACGGCAACACGATCATGCCGGGCGCTTCGGGCTCGTCGGCGAGGCAGGTGGGGAACGAGGCGACCAGTTCGACGATCTCGTCGCCTTCGATGCGGAACCCGAACCCGGCGGCGATGAGGTCATCGCCGGGCACCTCGTAGCCTTCGGCGTTGACGGACACGATCGCCTTCAACGTGCCGCCCTTCAACCAGTGCCCGGAGATGCGCGACGCGCGGGCGGCGTAGACGGTCTCCTCGGAGACGCCGGGGCGGACCATGCCGGAGACCCACGGGCCGTGGATGCCTTCGGTGATCCGCACGTCGCACCAGGCGTTCTCGATCCCACCGTAGGCGTCGCCGAGGTCCTTGCCGGGCTTCGACTTGCGATGCCCGCCGTACGCGAAGATCGGCCCGGTGCCGACGATCCCGCGGTCGGTGAGCACCCCCGGCTTGTTGAACGACGCGTACGCGTCGGTCGGTCGGGGGATGATCGTGCAGCGGCCTTCGATGCCGTCATGGCAGGTGCCCCACACGCCGAGATGGCCATAAACGCGGCCGTCGGCAGTGACGACGATCTTCGTCGGCTTCGACGCTTCGGGCACATGGAACGCGTCGAACGGCTGCACCAGGTTGCCGGACGCGACGATCTCGTCGCCGAACTGCACCTGCATCGTTGGGGCGAGCACCTCAAAGTCGGCGACCAGTTCGTCCATCGGGTCATCCCCGGCGAACGCGGCGGTGATCTCGTCGTCGATCACCGCTTTCGCGTCGGCGAACGCGGGTTTGCCCACACCGGTCGTCGCGGCGATGTTCGCCTTCGTGAACCGCAACGTCTCCTCACCCGAGGTGAGGTCGATCTCCCAACGGGCTTCGACGTCGCCGAGGTCGACCGAGTTGCCTTTCATCGCCTGCGTCTTGATCATCAACGCGTGCAGCCGACCGTGTTCGGTGTCGATCAGGAACCCGCGCCCGGACGCGATGCCCTGCTCCGGGTCGACGGTCACTTCGTACAGCGCGCCGGTGACGAACGCGCCGTTATGGCCGTACGACTGCTGGAACTGGGCGTAGATCGTCAACGCCAGGTCGCGCACCCCGAACCCGGCGCTGTCGATGATCCGATAGTCGGTCTTCGAGTCGAGGCGGCAGAGGATCGGGAAGTGGACGGCCTTGAACGCGCCGTCCGGCAGGCTGGTGGGCATCTGCCCGTAGGTGGTGATCATGGACGGTCTCCTCGTGTCATGCCGGCTGGTTGCGGCGAGGCTTGTTGTTCTTGCGGCTGTCGGGGGCGCCGGGGTTGCCGACGCCGGGCCCGACGTTCGGGTCGGCTGCGGGCGAGTCGGGGTTCGGGCCGGTCTTGCCGGATCCGACCTTCTCCCAATCGAAGTTCTCCTGCTCTTTCATCCCGTACGTCGCCATGTACGGGTCGCCCATCTTCAACCCGATAGCACGGATCGCTTCGATCTCGGTCGGGGCGTCCGACTCTTTCACGCCGGACATGCGCCGAGTGGCGGCATCGGAGACGAGAGCGCGGTCACGCATCTGGCGGGCATCCTCGGCGATGTTCGACTTCGCCTGCGCGTCCGACAGGTCGTACCACACCATCGCGTCGGCGATCCGTTTCGCCGGAAGACGCAGCCGGGCCATCTCTGCTCGCAGCACGAGCCGGGTCAACGCCCAGCAGGCCATCTCGAGGTCGGGCTTGACGTCGATGCGGGCCTCTTCATCGGCGGACGCCCACGCACCCCAATGGTTCGAGTCCTGCGACCCAGTGACCGCGGTCGGGGTGTTGTCGAGCGCGCGGAGGATCTTCTCGACCAGTTCGGCCCGCAACTTCATGTCGACCTCATAAATCTGACGGTCGTACGTGATGTGCTTGATCATCTCGCCGGCGGACCCGGGGCCGGTCATGAAGATCGGGACCGCGGCCTCGGGAGACTCGTGGTTCGCGACCGCCCACGAACAGGCGGCGATCAGCCGGTCGAGGACGGCGTTGTCGTGGAACTGGCCGCGGGCGCTTCCCTTTGGTTCGCCGCCGCGAACGTTCGCTACTTCGGTCGGCACGAAGAAGATCCCGTTCAACGCGAACCGGGACAGCAGCTTCGACCGGATGTTCTTGTGCAGCAGGTCGAGCATCTCGCACGTCGAGTCCAGCGACAGCAGCGGCGAGTCCGGCATGAACACATGCCGGCCGCCGGGTCGCCACACGCGGCCGAGGAAGTCGCTCGCTGCGATGTCGACGGTCAACTGCGAGTTCTGCCCACCCTCGAACGACGGCAGGACGATCCGTTTGATCGGCTGGTTCGCCTTCCACACGACGGTGCGAGTGCCGGTCGGTTTGATCGCCGGGTCGTCGATTTCGTCGGCGGACACCCAGTCGTACCCATCGGGGTTGCCGTCGCTGGTGCGGCACGCTGTGAGATACCCGTCGCCGGGGACCTTCATCAGTGTCACGAACCGTTCGAGGAACCCACGTCGCCCACCGTACGGCGAGTAGATCCCGTCGACGATCTCGCGCTCGGCCTTGTTATCGCCGGTGATGCGTTCGCCCGGCGTCCCATCCGGATTCCGTTTGCACGCGTACAAGGTGGCGTATCCGGCGACACGCGCCGAACGGCCGACCGCGTAGTGGATCTCGGGGATGCTGTCGTACCAGTTCCACGCCCGCTTCGACTTCGACCTCGCGGTCAGCATCGCCGAACGCATGAACCTCGCGTCCTGTGGGTGGGTCAGGTCGAGGGGCGCGACCGAATACGCTTCCGCTGCCGCCGGCTGGATTTCAGGGTTGCGTCGAAGCCGCGCCATCCTCTGGCTCCTCTCTGGATTCGGCATCGTAGGTGCGGAACCGGTTGTATGTCGCCACAGCCTTCGTCAACGCGTCGGGCTCAACAGCCGGCCCCACTGGCAGTCCGCGGGCGTGACGTTCCTCGGCGAGCAGCACAGCGAACACCTCAGGGAACAGGTGCTTCATCCGTCGCGCAGCGCGAAGCTGCGCCGAGTTGGCGTCGAGTGTGCGCTGCCGGTCCCGTTCCCGCGCCCGCCCCGCCTGGGCTGCCGCCGACCGCTTCTTGCGCATGTCGGTGGTGATCTTGCCGCCGCGGGTCGCGACCTCGAGCGCATGGAACCGGGTGACGGCAGGGCGTTGCAGCCAGCAGTCGAAGCAGAACCCGCCGCACTGGTGGATGATCGTCACGAGGGTCGGTTTCCGGCAGGTCGGGTTGGCGCACGCCTTGTAGTCGTCGACCTCCATCCCCGGGAACATATCAGCCGGTGTCGATCGTCGAGTGGACGAGCCCGACCAGGAGGGCCAGGTCGTGCCGGTAGGCGGCGCGGGCCCTCTCGACGGGCCCCATCGGGAGTCCGTGGGTGACGGCGCGTGCCACTTCGGCCATCCAGTCCCACTGTTCGTCGAGTAGCCGCTCGAACAGGCCGCATGTCGGGGCGAGATGACGGCCTCCGCACAGTTCGCAGCCGTCAGCCATTCCCGGCCCCCTGCCACGCGGCGTAGGATCGAAGCCTTGAATCGTCGCCTGTCTCGTCGTACTCGCGCAACGCATCCTCGGCCCAATGCCCGAACCGGCCGACACCACCGCAACGCCGGTACTCCTTCAACGCGATCCTGATCCCCTCCGGGTACGGGATCACCTTGTCGGGCGACGGCAGGCCGAGCATCTTCGGGGTGTTGCGGGCTTTCACCGCCGACAGGTGCAACGCGACCTCAGTGAACTTCGGCGGGAACGTCGGCGTCTGCATCCGCAGTTCGTTCAACGCGACCGTCACCACGTCGTCGTCGTACTTGACGAACAGTTCCACCCACCGTTTCGCGAGCACCTCGTTCGTCCCCGCATCGTTGCCCGGGTTCGTCCACGGCATCA
>CAZVVS010000354.1:0-5517 GCA_964630585.1 uncultured Gordonia sp. | reverse complement strand
TCGACGCGACCGTCGTCGTCTCCGGTGACGAGGTGGAGATCCGCAACGCGCTCAACACCGCGGTCATCGGCGGCGTCGACGTAGTCATCTCCGTCGGCGGGGTCGGCGTCCGCGCCCGCGACGTCACCCCGGAGGCGACCGAGCCCTTGCTCGACCGCGGCCTGCCCGGCATCGAGGAGGCGGTCCGCTCTTCCGGACTGGCCGCAGGCGCCACCGACGCCGGACTGTCGCGCGGTCTGGCCGGCATCTCCGGGCAGACGCTGGTGGTCAACCTGGCCGACTCGCGCGCCGCGGTCCGCGACGGGATGGCGACCATCACGATGCTGGCCCATCACGTCATCGAAGACATCACCGAGTTCTGACCCGATGAGCCCCGCCGACGCCGATCCCGCCGACGCTGATCCCGCCGGCGAGGCCCGTTGGCAGCGCCGAAAGCGGCTCGACGAGGTGTTCGGCGACGACCTGCCCGATACGACCGGTGACGAACGCGGGCCCGGTTCCGGGGCGGGGAGGCCCGATGATTGGTACGAGCGCAATCGCCCTCCCCACCACGGCTAGATGCGCAGACAGTGGTACCGTCACATCGGAATTTAGAGGACTGGTGTGCACGGAGGATCTCTTGACGGCGATACGCACGGCGTGGCAGCGACGTCGCGCTTCGATCTTGGCAGTTGGGACCGCGGCAGTCGTCGCGCTGGCCGGTATGGGTGTCGGCGAAGCGACGGCCGCACGACTGCCCAACGGATATAAGCGCACGACCGGCATCGACGGCCAGGTCGTCACGCTCAAGCGCGTCAACGAGTTCGCCTTCGCGCAGGAGAGCGGCGCGTTCAACGCGGTCGCGCGGTCGGCGCAGGTCGCGGGTACGTTCACCGCGCGGATCAACCGCGGCGGCGGCAACGTCCAGGTCGGCTACCAGGTCGGTTGCCAGGTCAACGTCGGCGGGATCGACATCGGGCTCACCGGTGGTCTCTACCTGCCGTTGTCGACGGGCAGCGGCAACCCGGTTCCGATCATCGGCGGCAGCCTCAACTTCCCGGTCCAGCCCGGCCAGGTCGTCGTGGTGAAGGTGCTCAACAAAGACTTCAAGAAGAAGGTCGTGAGCCTCCAGCTCTCGGGCGTGGAGATGACGGTGCAGAGTTGTGGCGGCTACGCCCAGGCGCGGTCGTTCATCACCGTGATCGCTGCCGACAACTACGACGTCGAGAGCGGTACCGTCACCGGCAACTCCGGCGCCATCCAGACCACCCTGTACGGCGCACCCTTCAGCCTCGGCTGACGCGGACAGAAGGAATCGACGAGATGACCACCACCACCTCTGGTGCCGGGACTTTGGCCCGCCGCCTGGCCCTGACCGGCTGCGCCGTCGCCATCGCGGCGACCGCGACAGTCGTCGCACTGCCCGCCACCGTCGATGCGCGCACACTGCCGGGCGGGAGCGTCGCCCGGCGGCTCGTCGACGGCAGCACCGTGAAGGCCCGCCTCTACGACGAGGCCGTTCGATACGTCGGCAACGTCGCCAACATCCCGACGAGCCGGGAGGCCTGGGTTTCCGGGAAGATCGTCGTCACCGTCGGGGGCGGCGCGAAGGGCGGCACCATCGCGGGCGGCTACGTCGTCGGCTGCCAGATGAACATCGGCGGCGTCCAGAACGGGTAAGACCCGCTGAACAACCAGTGGGGCCACATGCAGAACTTCGGCGCCACGCTGCACCTCGGACCCGGCCAGACCGGCTGGATCCCGATCATCAAGACCACGTACGGCACGAACACCAGCGACACCGGTTACGGCGTCAACATGTACACCTTCCGCGGCAACCGCGGTGGGGTCGCCTACAGCCAGGAGAGCTTCCGCATCGACGGTTGCGCCGGCTATGCCTCGGCCCGTGCGCGGTTCACCATCGGTGTGGAGACCGACGAGGTGATGGCCCAGGTGGTCCTGTGGGGCCGGCCGTTCAGCATCGGCTGACAAGGCTGACTGTCTTACAGTTCGCTGTGGGTTGTCCTTGACGTCGCTGGGGGAGGCTGCGCGTCGACGGCGCAGCCGCTAGCGTCGTAAGCAGCCACTGTGCGCGGGCGCTACCGCGCGCCCGCATGCAAAGGACGGCATGGTTTCCTTCCGGCGACCCCGCCACGACGATCGTTGGGACCAGCCCGACTACGACGAGCAGCCCCAGTACGAAATGCCAGGGCACGACGACGAGCAACCGCTGCCCGACGCGATGCTGGTGCCGCCGCCGACACCGTTGCACGTACTCGCGGCGATTCGTCGCTTCCGCCCCTACATGTCCGGCCTGTGGGGCCGACTGTTCGCCGGCATCGTGCTCCAGCTGATCGACCTGCTGTCCACCGTCGTCACTATCGCCCTCTTCGCCTACATCGTCGACAACGTCCTGGTCACCGGCGACATGGGCCGCCTGTACCAGCCCATGCTCGCGTGGATCGGTGTCACCATCCTCGGCTCCGTGGCCTCCTACTTCGGCGAGGTCACCACCGGGGTGGTCGCCGAGCGGATGGTCACCCGCGTGCGCGACGACCTGTACGAGCGGACTCAGCAATTGGCGCCGCACGTGCGTCGCAAGTACCCGTCGGGCGATCTCATCGCGCGTCACAGCAGTGACGTCGAGGCCACGGAGCACCTCGTCTCCTCGGCGGTCGTTTCCGCGAGTCTTGCTGCTCTCTCGGTGATCGTGTACGCGGTGGCCGCGCTGCTGGCCCAGTGGGAACTCGCCCTCATCGCGTTCGTACTCGCACCGATCCTGGCGTTGGTGTCGCGGTGGTTCGGCCTCGTGTTGAAGCGGGTGTCGCGGCGTGAGCGGATCGCCAACGGGACGATCAGCGCGCTCGTGGCCGAAGGGGTCGACAATTCGTTGGCCATCGCTGCCGACAACCAGGGGCCGGCCGACCGGCGTCGGGTTCGGGCACAGTCACTGGAGTGGATGCGGGCGCGCATCGCCGAGCTCAAGGCCGGCGAGCTCTACAGCCAGGCCGTCGGACTGGTCGAGCTGTTCGTGATGTTGGGCGTGCTGGTGATCGGTGCCTGGATGATCTCGACCGGGCGCACCACCCTGGGCGGGCTCATTGCGCTCACCGGCTACCTTGGTCAGTTGTATCCGCAGATCCAGTCGTTGGGCAGTCTCGCGGTGTCCATCACGACGGCCACGGCAAGTGCCGAGCGGGTGGCGCAGGTCCTCGACGAGCCGATCATGATCGCCGACGACGAGACCGACACCGATCCGGAGTCGCCGCTGCCGCCGCTGGTCCCACCGCCGGTGCATACCGCCGGTGGTGTCCCGGTGTCCTTCTCCGACGTCGACTTCGCCTACCCCGACACGGGGACGCAGGTGTTCGAGGGGTTCTCCCTGCACTTGGACGCGGGAGAGTTCGTGGCGTTGGTCGGGCCCAGTGGCGCGGGGAAGACTTCGGCGACCCATCTGTTACTGCGGTTCTACGATCCGGATTCGGGCGCGATTCTCATCGACGGCGCCGACGTTTCGACCCGACGGCTGCAGGACGTGCGCAGCCACATCACTCTGTTGCCGCAGCGGATCGCTCTCTACCGCGGCAGTATCGCCGACAACATCCGGTTCTCCTGTCCGGAGGCGTCCCACGAGGAGATCGTGGCTGCGGCCAAGGCTGCTGACGCGCACGGGTTCATCGCCGAGCTGCCGCAGGGGTACGACACACAGCTGCAAGATGCGGGGGCGAACCTGTCCGGGGGTCAGCGGCAGCGGATTGCGCTGGCGCGGGCCTTCCTGCGCGATACCCCGGTGTTGATCCTCGACGAGCCCACGACCGGACTCGACTCGGCGACGACCGAGCGCATCCTCGAGCCGATGCTGCGGTTGGCGCGGTCGCGGACCACGATCTTGATCACCCACGATCCCGTTTTGGCCGCACTGGCGCCGCGGATCGTCGAACTGTCCGGGCGCACTGCCGTGCCGGTCGACCAAATGAGCGGGGAAACCCAGTGACCGAGGAATCACGGTGATCCGCAAGCACTTGACCCTTCTCGTCGCACCGTTGATCGCAACCGGGGTTCTCGTCGGCGGCGCAGTCGCGCACGCCGAGCCGGACTCCGAAGGCGGCGGTGGGACGAGCAGCAATCATGGCGGCGGTGGCGGCGCCGATCAGGGTGGTGGCAGTGGCGCCGATCAGGGTGGGGGCGCTGAGCAGGGTGGGGGAGACCGCGGTGGCGATACCGGGCCAGGGGGCGGTGGCCGCGAGGACCGAGAGGACGGCGGCCGGAACGGACGTGGCCGCGACCGCGATGACCGATTCGGTCGGCCCGACCACCATCACGATCGCGAACGGCCGGGTGGGGACGGCGAATGGGGCTGGGACCACGACCACCGGCACGACGAGCACCGCCCCCGGCCGGACAGGCCCGGGCACCGCCCGCCGCGCGAGGGGTACCGACCGTGGGACGAGCGCGGCGACCACGGCCGGCGAGAAGATTACCGGCGGCGTGACGAGCGGCGGTCCGACAACTGGGGCTCGTTGGAGATTCCGGGCTTGCTCACCTGATCGCCGACTCTACTGCTGACAACACCGCGCCCGCCGTCGCAATCGACAGCGGGCGCGGTGTTTGTGTTGAGCAGCTCGGGCTAGCGGGAGTGGCGACCGTGATCGTCGAAATCAGGTCCCGGACCCGGGTACTCCGGTCCCGCTCCGGGGAACGGCGGCGGTTGGTAGCCGGCCGGCGGCGGGGTCGGGGCACCGCCTGGGTAGGCCGGCGGAGGCGTCGGGTAGCCGCCACCGGGGATCGGCGGCTGCGAGCCGGGAATCGGAGGCTGCGAGCCGGTCGGAGGACCGCCAGGGATCGGCGGCTGCGAGCCGGTGGGATACCCACCGCGAACGGGGGGCTGTGCGCCGGTCTCCCAACCACCGAGACGTTGGCGGGGGATGGCGCCCGAGGGCGGGCCGCCGGCGCTGGGCCGGATCATGGGCTCGCCGCCGCCGGCAATCGGTGCGATGATCGCGGGATTGCCCTCGCGCTCGAAGAGGGTCGTCTCGGCTTGCCTCGCCGCCTCGTCTTCGGCGTCCTTCTCTGCCTTGGCACGCTCGGCCGCACCCTCAGGATCCATCAGGTCGCGAATCTCGGAGAGGAGGGAAACCTCGGTGTCCTCTTCGGCCTTTTCGCCGGTGAAGAGGTCGGCCAGCTTGTTATAGGGCAGGACGATGATGAAGTACACGACGAAAGCAACGATAAGGAAGTTGATTGCCGCCGTGATCACCGCACCGAGGTTGATGTAATTCAACGCATCCATCGGATTGGCGTTGTTCGGATTGGCAAACCGGCAGTCGCCGACGCAGAACCCGACTCCCTCGGCGGCTTTGGCGGGGTCTCCGCCGGGGATGGAGTTGATCAGTGGTTCGAGGACCCGCTGGGTGAACGCCTCGACAATAGAATTGAACGCGGCACCGATGATGACGGCGGTGGCCAGTTCAACAACGTTCCCACGCAGAATGAATTCCTTGAATCCTTTGAACACTGCGAGTCCTCCCTCGGTTTACG
>CAZVVS010000353.1:0-5517 GCA_964630585.1 uncultured Gordonia sp. | reverse complement strand
CTTCCCCATCAACTTCCATGCTGCCGACGGCAAGATCTACTTCCGCACGGCAGCAGGGACCAAGCTCTCGGAGATCGCGGTCAACGACCGTCTCGCGTTCGAGGCCGATGAGACCGGCACCGACGGTGGATGGAGCGTCATCGCCAAGGGCAGGGCGCACATTCTGACTGGTACCCGCGAGATTGCGGCCGCCGATGAGCTTCCGCTGCGCAGCTGGGTTCCGACGCTGAAGTACGACTACGTCGAACTCGCCGTCGACGATATTTCCGCGCGCCGCTTCACGTTCGGCCCGGAGCCGGATCGCTACGGGAACCAATAGCGGGCTGGCAGGTGGGGCAGTAGTAGGTGACACGGTCCCGGTCCCGACCCGCCATTCGTGCGATGGCCGTGCCGCAGCGGCGACATGGCCGGTTCTCCCGGCCGTACACCCAGTGATTGGCGCGCCCGGGTAGACCCGTGGTGTTGCGGACCGGGCGTAGTCGGTTGTCCCACAACAGTTCCCGGGCGAGCGTGACGGCCTTCTCGGCGTCGACCTCGCCCATCGGCGTCGACGGGTGCGCCCCGAGTAAGAAGCAGATCTCGTTGCGGTAGATGTTGCCGACGCCGGCCATGATGCGCTGATCAAGCAGGACCGTTGACACGCTCACCGCCGGGTCGCGCGCGACGGCGGCGGCGATGTTGGCGACTGCTTGCGCTGTGTCCCAGCTCGAGCCGAGCAAGTCGGGGCCGAGGTGGGCGAGGGGGGCCTCGATGCGGCTCGCTCCTGAGTCGTGATGATCGGCGTCGACGTGGAGCTCGCGCAGTGCGAACCCGACGATCTCGGCATCGTCGACTCGCAGTACGGCGCGGGCGGTGTGCCCGGGCTTGGACCATCGCTGCCCGGGCGCGAAGACCCGCCACGAACCGTCCATCCCCATGTGCGAGCGGATGCTGCAGCGCCGATCATCGTCGGAAACATCGATCAACAAGTGTTTGCCAACCGATCGCACGTCGTCGACCCGCCACCCGGACAGGTCGACAGTGGCCAGGCGCGGCACTCGGAAGTCGGTGCGGCGCAGCGTCTTTCCCGCAAGTACCGGGCTCAGGCGCGCGGCGAGCGCAAAGAGGGAGTCGCCCTCAGGCATCGGCGGCGAACCGGGCCGCGACGATCAGTGCAAGGGTGTCGGCCGTTCGCGTGCAGAACGCGTGTGCGTCCTCGTTGCCGCGGGTCAACCCGCGGATCGTCGTCGACGCAACGAGGAGGTCGAACACCTCGTCCCCGACGGTGGGCGCCTGCGCGGCGTGTTCGGGGTAGTCGTCGACGATGAGGGAGATCAACGCGTGGCGGATCGGGTGGTCCCAGCGCGCGAGGAGCTTGTCATGGGCACCCTCGGAATGCTGGTAGGACGCGATCAGACCGGGGATGGCTGCGCGGACGGCGGGCTCGGCGATCTGGGCGAGAAACCATTGCGCCCAGGCGGTGAGGTCGGAGCGCAGGTCGCCCGACGCGGGCGGGGGAACGGCGTCGTCGCTGCCGAAGACCGCCTCCTCGACAATCGCCTCCTTCGACGACCAGCGGCGATAGATGGCCGGCGTGGCGACGCCGGAGCGTCGGGCGATGGCGCTGATAGTCGTCTTCGCGTAGCCGACCTCAGCGAGCAGCTCCAGGGTGGCCGCGAGGATGGCTCGGTCCAGGCCGGGATCGCGCGGGCGACCGGCCACGGCAACGTTCTCCAAGCGTTCGGTCACGGGTTCGACACTACCGGAGGTCCGATTCGCGAGCTTCCGTTACGGAGCATATTGCTACGTAACAATATGCGTGGAGACAATTGCCACCGAGAACACACCGTCTCGGGACCGATCAGGCGTGGGCGCCGTACCGAAGGCGGATACCGCGCGGGGTCGTCGTGAATCCGGCGTCGACCAGGAGTCTCCCGAAGTCGGTGGAAAGCACCGGCTGACCGTCGACGGTGTCGATCGCCAGGCGCTCGACCCGTCCGGAGCGGACGAGGTCGGCGAGGGCGATGGCGACGAGGTCTCGATGTGCCGGGTCTCGATACGGCCGCTCCTTCGTCGCGGCCCCTCGGCCCAAGTCGCTGTGGTCGTCGGTACTGGACCGCTGCGAATCGAAGGTCAACACCGTCTTTCCTCCGCGTTCGACGAAGCAGGCGAGCTCGCCGTCGACGACGACGACCAGCGCGCCGGCTTTGCGGCCGGGTCGATGGGAACCGGCGGTGCTGTCGGGCCAATCCAGTGCGGCGCCATAGGGATTCGCCGGGTCGGTCGCCGCCAACACAATGGCGCGACCGGCGTGGTCGCGTGGGGCGGTGGTGTGGTCACGAAGCTCGTCGACCGTTGCGGGTACGGCGAACTGTGCACCGCCCAGACCGTCGACGTAGTAACCCCGCCGCACCTTGCCACTGTCTTCAAAGACGGTTAGTGCGCGGTAGATGCGGGAGAAGCCGCCCGGCACGCCTTCGTTGTGGACCGCACCCTTGGTGACGACGCCGTAGCGCTCGAGCAGTACCTCACACACCGCTGATGTCGCAGTTGTGGCGTCGATTGCCGGGCGTTCCAGCAGGAACCAGCGCCCGCTCAGCACGCCGGGCACCGACGGCGCGGTTCCCGACGTGCCGGCCAGGTAGGCGCCGGACAACCGGGCTCCGCGCAACCGCGGTGGTCGGCGTGACCGATGACTCGGTGCAGTCTTCTTGGCCGCACCGCGCCCCGACAGCAGTGCGCGGACCGGGGCGAACGTGTCGTTGGCGACGCGGCCCGACCACACCAAGCCCCATACCGCTTCGGTCGTGTCGCCGGGCGCGTCGAGGCGGGCGGCCAGTTCCGGCAAGCGCTGCGCGCCACCGGTGTCCAACGCATCGACGAGCGCGATCATCGTCGGCGAGAGCTCGATGTCGTCAGGTGGCGGCAGGGTGGCCGCCGTGAGGTCCGCGGGGTGGAACGCCACCCAGCCGTCGGCGGCGCCGATCGCCCCGTGTCCCGACCACACCACCTCGCCGGTCGACAGGAGTTCGTCGAGCATCGACGGTGAGTAGTCGACGACGCGGACGGGCAGGACCAGCGACTCCCATGCCGACGCCGGAATCGGCACGCCTGCGAGTTGATCGAGGACGGTCGCGACGCCGTCGGTACCGCGGAGTCTCGATACACCCCCTCGCAAGCTCGGGGGCACTCGAGCACCGTCGGGCGAGACGTGCTGCCAGTCGAGGAGGAACCGCGCGAAGCTTGCGTGATCGACGGGGGCGATGGCCGAACGGGTCGCGGCCAGCGATCCGCGCCGGATCTGGCCGAGGACGTCGGGATGACACCACTGGACGGGGTCGTGACCGGTGAGGAACTCGCCCTCCAGCACGCGGCGGGAGGCGGCCAGGCGTGCCAGGGTGTCGGCGACCGCGGCCGGCGGCAGACCGAGCTGTCCCGCGGCCTCGGCCGTCGTAAACGGGCCGTGGGTGCGGGCATATCGCCCGACGAGGTCGCCCAGCGGATCGTCGACCGGGTCGGTGAACGCAACGGGCACACCCGGCGGGAGGACGACGCCGAGTCCGTCGCGTATTCGTGCCGCGTCCTCGACTGCCGCCCACATGGCCCGGCCGCGGTGGGTGATCGCGATGACCTGGCCGCGCAGCGAGTCGAGGACGGCATGGGCGGGCTCGTCACCCCGGTAGCGTTGCGCGATCTCGTCGACCGTGAGCGGGCCGAGCCAGCGCAGGAGGTCGGCGACGTCTTGCGCGTCGCGCGCCTGACGCGTCGGATCCAGGCGCTGCAGCCGCGCGACCACCTCGGCGATCACATCGTCGTCGAGCAGTTCCCGAAGGTCGAGGCGGCCCAGGAGCTGCGCGAGCAGCGCGGTGTCCAGGGAGAGGGCCGCGGCGCGTCGCTCGGCGACGGGGACGTCGTCGGCATACATGTAGGAGCCGACATAGTCGAAGAGCAGTGCGGCAGCGAACGGTGAGGCACTCGGCGTCTCGACAGCGGTCAGGCGCACCTGCCGCCGGGCGATACGGGTCAGCAGGTCCTGGAGGGCAGGCAGGTCGTACACGTCTTGCAAGCACTCGCGCACGGCTTCCAGAACGATCGGGAAGTCGGGGTAGCGCGCCGCGACGCCGAGTAGCTGCGCACTGCGTTGGCGCTGCTGCCAGAGCGGGGATCGTTTGCCCGGGTCGCGGCGCGGGAGCAGCAGGGCGCGGGCTGCGCACTCGCGGAATCGGGCGGCGAACAGTGGCGAATCACCGAGGGCGTCGGTGACCATCGCCTCAATCTCGTCGGGATCGATGACGAACACTTCGGGGCCCGGCGGCGCGTCGTCGGTGTCGGGCAGGCGCACGACGATCCCGTCGTCGGCCGCACTGACCGCACCGTCGAGGCCGAGGTTCGCTTTGAGGCGATTGGCGATAGCGCTGGCCCACGGCGCGTGGACTCGCAGCCCGTAAGGAGAGTGCAGGATGACCCGCCAGTCGCCGAGTTCGTCACGGAACCGTTCGACGACCAGCGTGCGGTCGGTGGGCACGGTACCCGTGGCGTCGCGCTGCTCGGCGATGAGCGTCGTCAGGTTGGTGCGCGCGAAATCGGTGAGGCCCAATCCCTCGGCCTCGGTGGCAACGTCGTCGATCGCGTCGCCCACGGAATCCGAATTGGCCACCCGCCCGGTGAAGGCGCCGATCGCCTGACCCAACTCGGCGGGACGGCCGACCGCATCGCCGATCCAGAACGGCAGACGGCCGGGCATTCCGGGTGCGGGGGTCACAAGGACGCGGTCGGGGGTGATCTCGGCGATGCGCCAACTGGAGGCGCCGAGCGCGAAGACATCGCCGACGCGCGACTCGTAGACCATCTCTTCATCGAGCTCGCCGACGCGCCGCGGCCCCTCCTCGTCGCCGGCCAGGAACACGCCGAACAGCCCGCGGTCGGGGATGGTGCCGCCAGAGGTGACGGCCAGTCGCAGCGCACCGCGCCGCCCGGTCAGAGTGCCCGCGACGCGATCCCACGTCACGCGGGCGCGCAATTCCGCGAACTCTTCCGACGGGAAGCGGCCCGACACCAGGTCGAGGGTGGCTTCGAAGACGTCACGGCCCAGTTCCCGGTACGGTGCGGCGCGACGGACGGTGTCGTACCACTCGTCGACGTCGAGGTCGTCGACAGCGGCCGCGGCGATCGTCTGCTGCGCGAGCACGTCGAGCGGGTTGGCGGGGATCTGCAGTTCCTCGATGAGCCCGTCGCGCATCCGAGCCGCGGCCACGGTCGTGTGGATGAGGTCGGTGCGGTGCTTGGGGTAGAGGATGCCGCAACTTGCCTTGGCCCGCCACCGGCTTGTCGTCCAACGTATGGGCCGAGAAGCTCGCTTCGATCGAATCGCCCGTGCGATAGAAACCGCGATCGACCCAGGCGAACACCTTGAACGGACTGCGGGCTACGAGCACCTGGCCGGTGCCGACGATCGTACGCCGCGAGGCGTCGGTCACTTCGACGGTCACTTCGTAGCGGTGATCGTCGTCGCCGTGAATCTCCTTGGCCGCGGCGGTG
>CAZVVS010000352.1:0-5518 GCA_964630585.1 uncultured Gordonia sp. | reverse complement strand
ACCCCCTTTGGAGAAAGAGTTCGTCCATGACCGACGCCTCCGCCGAATCGGATCTCACTCCGATGACGCACCGCCAGAAGATCGAGGCCCTCGTCGGCCTGCTGCTGGGTATGTTCGTTGCCTTCCTCTCGTCGACGGTCGTCTCGATCGCGCTGCCCGAGATCATCAAGGACTTGCACGGCACCACCGACCAGTACACGTGGATCGTGACCGCGACGCTGCTCGCGTCGACGGCGACCACACCCATCTGGGGCAAGTTCGCCGACCTGATGAGCAAGAAGCTCCTGGTCCAGATCTCCCTGGTGCTGTTCACCATCGGCTCGATCCTCGGTGGCATGTCCACCTCGGCGACCATGCTGATCGGCTTCCGCGTGATCCAGGGCATCGGCCTGGGCGGCCTGCAGGCCCTGGTCATCATCGTCATCGCGTCGATGTTCAGCCCCCGTGAGCGCGGGCGCTACCAAGGTCCGATCGCGGCCATCATGTCGATCGCCACGGTCGGTGGCCCCCTGCTCGGCGGCGTCATCACCGACACCGGCTGGCTGGGCTGGCGGTGGACCTTCTACGTCTGCGTGCCCCTGGCGATCATCGCGCTGGTGGTGATCCAGCGGACCCTCAACGTGCCGACGATCCGCAAGCCCGGCGTCAGCATCGACTATCTGGGCGCGTCGCTGATTGCCGGCGGCGTCGTCATCCTGCTGACCTGGGTCACGCTGGCCGGCAAGTCCTTTGCCTGGGCCTCGGGCCGCTCCTACGGCCTCGCCGCGCTGGGCGTGGTGCTCCTCGTCCTGGCCGTGCTGGCCGAGGGCAAGCTCCTCAACCGCTTCCTTCCGCAGTTCCTGAAGGTCGAAGACCCGATCATCCCGCTGCACCTGTTCCGCGACCGCACGACCGCACTGGCCACTATCGCCAGCATCGCCGTCGGCGTCGCCCTGTTCGGCTCGGCGGTGTTCCTCGGGCAGTACTTCCAGCTCGGTCGCGGCTACTCACCCACGATCGCCGGTCTGTTGACCCTGCCGATGGTGCTCGGCTCGCTGGTGTTCGCGACGATCTCGGGCGGGCTGATCACCAAGTACGGCCGGTGGAAGATCTTCCTCGTCGCCGGCGGCGCGCTCCTGACCACCGGTTTCGCCCTGCTCGCCACGATCAACGGTCATACGAACATGTGGCTGATCGGGCTTTACCTGTTCGTCCTCGGCACCGGCATGGGCATGACCATGCAGAACCTCGTCCTGCCGGTCCAGAACGCGGTGGCCGCCGAGAACCTCGGCGTCGCGACGTCGACCGTCACCTTCTTCCGCTCCCTCGGCGGCGCGGCGGGCGTCTCGGTCCTCGGTGCGGTGCTGTCGACGCACGTCAAGGACCTCACCCTGTCCGGGCTCACCGCACTGGGCCACTCACTGGTCCCGACGCTGGGCGCGCGAGGCGCCATGGAGCAGGTCACCGAGTGCGGCAAGTCGTTGAAGGCGGGTATCGCGGGCAACCTCACCGACGAGTGTGCGGCCGTCCAGCAGAACGCCTTCGGCGACGGTGTGCCGACCATCTTCGCCATCGCCGCGGTCATGGGTGCCCTCGCATTGGTCGCGATCCTCTTCATCAAGGAAGTCAAGCTCAAGACCATGACTCCGCTGGAGGAACAGCAGCAACACGCCGCCGAGGCGATGGCCGGCCTGGCCCCCGACGAATCGGTCGACGTCGTCGAGGCGGAGCTGCGGGCCGACGGGACCTCACCGACCCGGTAGCGGGTCCGGCCGGCCTGGGGCGCCGCGCGGCCAATGTCGCAGGTGGATCCGACGCGGTGTCCTAAGCTGTGCGCATGGATACGCCCAACCTGACGCCCCAGACGGTGATCGGCCTGCCGATCCGCCTCGGCTTCGCCATCACCGGCGTCGCGCTCAGTGCCGTCGAGTCCGCCGTCGCGGTCGCCCGCGTCAGCGCCGAAGGCGTGCAGAACGAGATCAACCACGCCCTGGGGATCAACTCCGACCTGCTCGCCGACACGCGTTCTCCGCTGGAGATCCTCAGCCACGTCGCCGAACTCCTCGGACCCGACCGCCCGATCGGTCGCGCTCTCGAAACCGGCGGCCCGATCGACCGGCTGTTGCGCCACAACGGCGTCGTGGACCGTCTCACCGGCAGCGACGGCATCCTTGAGCGTCTCACCGCCAAGGGCGGACTGCTCGATGCGATGAGCGAAGAGGGCGGCATCCTGGAACGACTCACGGCCGACGGCAGCGTCATCGACAAGCTCACCCAACCCGGCGGCGTGCTCGACAAGGTCGCCCAACCGGGCGGCATCATCGACCGGCTCGCTGACGACGATGGCCTGCTCGACCAACTTCTCGGCGACCAGGGCGCCGTCGAACGCGCCATCGCGCCGGGCGGCCCGCTGGACCGCGTCGCCGAACTCACCGAGAACATGAACGAGCTGACCCCCAGCCTCATGGCGATGCAAGAGGCGGTCAGCGACCTGCGCGCCACTGTGGAACTCCTCAACGCCTCGGTCGCACCGCTCGGCGGGCTGGCCGATCGCCTGCCCAAGCGGCTCACCCGCGGCCGGCCGGTCCTCGAGCAATAGCTTCGGCCAGCACCGACAGGTACGCGCCGACGTCGACGACGTCGGGATCGGCCAGCACCGACACCGTCACCGCGTCGCCTATCCCGTGTACGCCGTGGGTCAAAGCATGCACGGCCGACAGCGCCGGAAAGCCTGCGGTCAGCCGCACCCGACCACCCGCCAAGGCCAGATCGGCCGCGCCGCGGTTAACCGACGACACAACGGTGTGACCGGTCACCGCGCCTACCGACGGTGACCCGAACCCGGTGGTGGCCCAGTGCATCAGCACCGCGGGGGTCGCGTCCTCTGCACGCCGGGCGGCCACCCGGTCCCGGGCACCGTCACGGGCGCGGGCGGCGTCGATCTGCTCGACGATCACCCGACGACGAGCCTCGTCGGGCAAGTCGGTACGGGTGGCGACGCCGGTCATGAAGAAGTCGTTGGCCGACCTGCTACCGGTGGCGGCCGTGCGTCCGACGGTGAGTTCGACGACGGGATCGGCGTCGACGAGGCCCGCGCCAGCCAGCGCGTCCCCGATGGCCGCGATGGCGCATGGGGTCACCCGGCCGGGAAAGACACCGCGCTCGACGGTAAGTGTGCGCAGGACGCGCCGCGGCCCGGGCGTGCAGTTGATCGACGCCGGGGCCACCGGCCCGAGACCGGCCGGATCCGCGCCGCGGGACCGGGCGTAGGCGTTCACCCCGCCGACGACGAGCCCGGCGATCTGTACCGGCAGCCGGGCCAGTCCGCCCAACGCCCGCAGCGAGGCCGACGCGACAGCTCTCCCACCGGCCGACGGAGCCACTGTAGCTCTCCCGCCCGGCCCGCCGAACAGTTGCCGCGCCAGTGCGCTGGCGCCGCGACCGTCGGCCAGCGCGTGCGACACCTGCAGCACCGCCAGTCGCAACGCGGTGGCGCCCGGGATACCGGGAGGCGGCGCGACACCGTCGAACAGGTGTATTCGCCACGCGTGGGCGCGCGGATCGACCTGGTCGGCCAACAGGACGCCGATCTCCTCGAGCAGCCCGGTCCACGACCGATCGGCGAGGCGATGGGCGATGACTTGCGCGGGAACGGCCGCCGCGGGCCCCCAGGCCGGGTAGTCGAGGTGGCCGGGCACCTCGCGAACCGCTACGTTGCACTGCGGGATATCCGCAGCCCGGGCCAGCACCTGCGCGCGCACGGCGTCGACGGACACCCCGGTTTCGTCGAAGGCGTACAGCAGGAACTGGTCGCTGAGGGCAGCCGGCGCCGCCCACAGCATCCGGGCGTCGACCGGGGTCAGACGGGTCACGCCCTGGCCAATACACCCTCGAGTTCGGGGGCGTTCAAGCCGAGCATCGGCGCGATGCGGCCCAGCGGGATGGAACCGATCAGCTGTTCCAGAGTCGGGTCGAGTTCGGTGATGCCCATCGACTTCTCCAGGGCACCGAGCACAATCGGCCGCGCATTCTGGTCGGCCAGCAACTCCGACAGCGTCGAGGAGAGGCCGGCGGTCTTCGTCGACGGGTCGGCGGCCACCGTGGCTGTCGTCGTGGCGACGATGTCGCGGCTGCTGTGGCCGATGTCGATGCGGTAGTCGCCGCCCTCCACGACCCAGTCGCCGACCTGTCCCGCGGGACCGGCGGCGTCGCGGTCCCAGTACGCCAGCTCGGCGCGCGGGATGTGCACCTGGACACGCGTGCTCTCGCCGGCGGCGAGGCGGACCGTGGCCATCCCCTTCAACTCGCGGGGAGGGCGCGCCACCACGGAGGTTTCCAGGCCCGTGTACACCTGCACCACGGCCCGGCCGTCGCGCCCACCGGTGTTGGTGGCGGTGAGCGTCACGTCGATCCCGTCGTCGGTCACCGCCGCCGACACGTCGGCGAACTCCGTGGTCGTGTAAGACAGGCCGTGACCGAACGGGAACCGGACTTCCAGCCCGCGGGCGTCGTAGTAGCGGTGCCCGATGAACACGCCCTCGCCGTAGCGAACGTGCAGCAGCTCGCCCGGGAAGTCGAGGTAGGCGGGGGTGTCGGCCAAGCGCAGGGGCACGGTCTCCGCCAGCCGGCCCGACGGGTCGTCGACGCCGTAGAGGATGTCGGCGATGGCGGCGCCACCGCCCTCCCCGAGCAGCTGGCCGTCGAGCACGGCGGGCGCCGCGACGACCTCGGCGAGGTCGAGGACCGCGCCGTGCGACAACACGACGGCGGTGCGCGGATTGACCTGCAGCACCGCGGCCAGCAAGTCGAGTTGCGCGCGCGGCAGTTCCCACCCGGTCCGGTCGAAGCCCTCGGACTCCGCCCCGTCGGGGACCCCTAAGAACAGGACCGCCACATCGGCGTCGCGCGCGGCGGCCACGGCCGCGGCCGCCAGCGCGGCATCGTCGCCGTCGCCCTCGGTGGTGAAGCCGGGCTCGAAGGCGACGTCGGTGTCGGCGAGGGCGCCGATCTGCTCGAGCGCTGCGTCGACACGGGTCGGATTGACCTTGGAGCTGCCTCCACCCTGGTAGCGCGGGGTGCGGGCGAACTCGCCGATGACGGCGACTCGCTGCGCGGGTGCCAGCGGCAGAACGGGCGCGTCACCGACCGGCTCATTGCGGAGCAGGACGATGCACCGCCGCGCAATCGCGACCGCGAGATCATGCTGAGCCTGCTTGTCGTAGTCGGTGTCGACCGCGTTGTCGGCCGCGGCCAGGGCGAGCGCGACGACGCGCTCGGCGACCTCGTCGAGCGCAGCCTCCTCGAGAGCACCGTCCCCGACGGCGGCGACGACGGCGGCCGGGCCCAGGCCGCTCCCACCGGGCATCTCCAGATCGAGGCCGGCTACGACGGAGGCCACCCGGTCGTCGACCGCGCCCCAGTCGGAGACGACCAGGCCCTCGAATCCCCACCGGCCGCGCAGCGTGTCGGTGAGCAACCACCGGTCCTGCGTCGCATAGACGCCGTTGATCTTGTTGTAGGCGGCCATCAGCGACCACGG
>CAZVVS010000351.1:4916-5522 GCA_964630585.1 uncultured Gordonia sp. | reverse complement strand
CGGCACCCGCGAGGTCATCCTCGACGTCCTCGCCGACGAGAAGACGCCGGCGATGGCGGCGAGCCTGGACAAGGTGCTGGGAGATCCGAAGACCGTGCACGCGATTTCGGAGGCGCTCACCGTCGACAAAGCCAAGGGCCTGATGACGGGGACCTACGTCGACTTCATCGACATGGACAGCGCGAACAAGGCGTTCGGCGCCTTCTACCAGGACTTGCTGGAGAACGAGCTGACCCCGACCGTGTTCCACTGCACCACGGGCAAGGACCGCACCGGCTGGACCGCCGCGACCTTCCTGAGCCTGCTGGGCGTGGACCGTTCCGATGTCTACCGCGACTACCTGCTGACCAACGACCGCCTGGTCCCGTCGCTGAAGCCGGTCTTCGATGAGTTCGCCGCGGCCGGCGGTGATCCCGCGCTGCTGCTGCCGATCCTCGGCGTCGAGAAGGTCTACCTCGACACGGCGTTCGGTCGCCTGGAAGAGGTCTACGGGACGGTCGAGCGCTACTTCGATGAAGGCCTCGGTATCGACCTCGACGCCCAGAAGGAACTGCGCGCCCGCTTCCTCGTCGCCCCCGCCTGATCACCGACTGGGCCGTCGCCCAC
>CAZVVS010000351.1:0-4816 GCA_964630585.1 uncultured Gordonia sp. | reverse complement strand
CGCCGACTGGGCCGTCGCCCACCGCCGACTGGGCCGTCGCCCACCGCCGACTGGGCCGTCGCCCACCGCCGACTGGGTCCCCGATACCGTGGGCACCATGCTTGCCAGCAACACCCCCGGTGCCCCGAGCCCGTTTCCGACCTTGGCCAACTTCCGCGACCTGGGCCACTGGGCCGGTGACGAGGGCCGCGTCGTGGTGTCTGGCGCGCTGTACCGGGCCAACGACTTCGCCGCACTCGACGACGACGATCGAGCCGGGCTGTCCGGACTGGGCTTGCGGACTGTGATCGACCTCCGCACCGAGGTCGAACGCAACGGCACCCCGGACCCCTCGTTCCCCGGCGCGACCGAGCTCGTGCTCGACGTGCTCGCCGATGCGGGCGGCCAAGCACTTCCGGCCAACCTGGGTGCCGTGCTGGCCGATCCAAAGGTGGCCCAGCAGATGTCCGAGCAACTGACACCGGAATCCGCTCGCACGATCATGACGGGCAACTACCGCGACTTCATCGACCTCGAAAGTGCACGCCGGTCATTCCGTGGCTTCTTCTCCCACCTCCTGAGTGACGCACCGGCACCGACGCTGTTTCATTGCACAACCGGCAAGGACCGCACCGGCTGGGCAGCCGCAACGTTTCTGAGCGTCCTCGGTGTCAACCGTGCCGACGTTTACCGCGAGTACCTGCTGACCAACGACCGCCTCGTGCCCGCACTCCAGCCGATATTCGACAACTTTGCGGCCGCAGGCGGGAATCCGGATCTGTTGCAACCGCTGCTGGGTGTCGAGGCCCAGTATCTGGATGCCGCTTTCGCGCGGGTGGACGAGGAGTTCGGTTCGCTTGAGCAGTACCTCACCGAAGTGCTCGACGTCGACGCGCAGGCCCGCGAGGAATTGCGCGCCCGCTACCTCGTCGACCGAGCCTGATCCCGCGCCGAGCGAGCCCAGATCTCCGCCGAGCGAGCCCAAATCCGCGCCGAACGAGCCCGACGGGAACCTGATCGCGATCTCGGTCGTTGCCCGAATTCGGGCTTTGGCCGATCGACGACAGCGAGGACCCCCCATGGTTTTCACCGCCGCACCCCCTCTCCACCAGCATCTCCCCGACCCTCGGCAAGCCCGCACCCCGGTCACCGCGACGCGGGTCTCACGGCCGGCACTGATCGCCGCGTCGGCGGCCGGTGTGATCGGCGCGGTCTTCTGGCGCATCGACGAGTTGGGCCTGGGAACCACAGTCACCGGGATCGCCATCCTGGCCCTGGTCGTCGCCACCGCCCCGGATGAGTTCCGCGACAGTCAGCGCCGGTATTGGATCCCCCTGACCGGCGGGATCGCCGGACTGCTGGCGGTCCCGTTGTTCCTCGACGCGGATTGGGTCAGCGGTATCTGCCTGTTCGTCGCGATCTGCGCATCGCTGCTGCTGTTCCTGCGCGCCCACAACCTCGCGGGTGTGTGGTTCGCCGCCCTATCCCCGGCCGTCGCGCCGCTCTTCGCGCTGGTCGAACCGTTCCGGCGCCGGTCCCGCACCGACACGACCGCGACGACCAGACGCGCACGCATCCGTCTCGGACTGCTCGCGCTCGCCGTAGCCGCGGTGACGGCGGTCCTGCTCCTGATCTTCGGCGCTCTGTTCGCCGGCGCCGACCCGACGTTCGGGAAACTCTTCGATATCGACTTGTCCAACCCGTTGTCGGCAGACGTGGTGGCGGCGATCTTCGCCGGTCTGTTCATCGCGTGGGTGACACTCACCGGCGCGCTGCTCACCCGCGTCGAGATCGCCGTCGGCACTGAGTCCGACGCGCCCGCCCGGCGCTATCCCCCGGTGTGGACCTGGGCTGTCCCGATCGGCGCACTACTGGCCCTGTTCGTCCTCTTCCTGGTCATGCAGGCCCGCGCCCTGTTCGGCGGCGACGATTATGTGCAGCGCACCGCCAACCTCACCTACTCGCAGTACGCCGTCCGCGGGTTCTGGCAACTGCTGGTCGTCACGCTGCTGGTCATCGTCGTCGCCACCGCGGCGTGGTGGTTAATCGACCGCAACGATGCCCGGCAGCGACGGACAACGCGCATCCTGCTCGGCGGCCTGTGCGCGGCGACGCTGCTCGTCGTCGTCTCCGCGTTCTTGCGCATGGAGCGCTACATCAACGCCTACGGCGCCACCCGCGACCGCGTCTTCGGGCTGTATTTCGAGGTGTTCCTCGGCGCGGTCATCATCGCGCTGATGGCCGTGGGAATCAGTTTTGACGCCCGGCCCCTGGTGCGCCGAGTCATCCTCCTCACCGTGTTCTCCACGCTGGGATTGGCACTGCTCAACCCCGACCACCTGATCGCCAAGACCAATATCGACCGCGCCTCGTCGACGCAGAAGGTCGATGCCTGGTATCTGGGTTCGCTGTCCGCCGACGCCTACGGGCAGATCCAACGCCTCCCCGAACCGGCCCGCAGTTGTGCCATGTGGCGGCTTGGGATACGCCAGCCCACCGATCCGTCTTGGCGCGACTTCAACGTCTCGCGAAACCGGTTGCCGGTGCGACCCGTCGACAGGAGCGAGCCGGCCGGTTGCGGCGCATTCCGAGACTGATCGCATCCCGACCTTACCGAAGAGTAAGATCGGGTCATGACCTCAGCGAACCCCCGCCCCAGCGCGACCTACGCCCTACGGAAGCGCCTGCCCCGCAACGCATTCGGCAATGCGCTGTTCTCCGTCGGCATGGTCGCCAAGGTGCCGTACTTCGGCACGATCCTGCCGCTGGTTACCGAAATGGAACCCGGCTACTGCAAGGTGAGCGCACCCAACTGGTTCGGCGTCCACAACCACATCGGCACCTTCCACGCGATTGCCGCATGCAACCTCGCCGAGACGGCGATGGGAATGTTGATGGAGGCGACGACGCCCACGTCGCACCGCTGGATACCTAAGGCCATGAACACTCAATACCTCGCGAAGGCCCAGACCCGCTTGACCGCCGAGGCGCGCCTGGCCGAGCCGATCGACTGGGATGCGGTGACCGACGGCCGCGAGGTGCTCGTCAGCGTCGAAGTGCGCGACACCGACGGGAACGAGGTCGTCCACTGCGATATCACGACCTGGGTCACCCCGGCCTGAGTCAACGTCGGAATCCTCCGCCGTTTCACTGATCCAGCGTCAATCGATACTGGATCTCCGAAACAGTGTGAGGGACTACTCCGATTTTCCGGGGAGGCGGTAGCCGAAGGTGGCCGTCGGGGCCTCGTCGGCCGGTTCATACAGGCGCGCCGGACGCCCACCGTCCACGCGCTTGGCCGGCTCGCCGCTCGGCGCTGCGAGCGGGGACAGCAACGGCTCGGCACGCCGATTGAACGTGTCGCGCATAAGGTCGCGGCCGAGCACTGTTTCGTGGAGTTTCCGCAGGTCAGACAGTGTGTACGGCGGAAGAAGCATGTTGTCTGGGTCGGGGCGCTCCTCGTAACGCCGGCGGAGACTGTCAGTGGCCGATGCAAGGATCTGGTCGTGGTCGTAGAGCAGACGCTCCCCCGATTCGAGTCGGCCGTCGGACGCGACGGGCGCCAGTTCGCCGACCACGCCTGACAATTCGGCGGGCGGCAGTGCCACCGAATGCGCGATCGAGATCGTCCACCCACGAGGATCCCGATCAGGGTCGCTGAACACTCGCAATAGATGCGGGTGGACGTGATCGGGCGAGAGCCCCAGTTTGAGTTCGAGAACCTCTCGGACCGTTTCGTCGACGGTATGCCGCTCACGGACAAAGCGTCCCGGCAGCGCCGGACGCCCCTCTGGATCGCGCTGAACGACCGCGTTCAACTGCCCGTCGACGACGGTGAGCAGGGCGATATCGACGGCGACGCTAGGCCTCGGGTAATCGCCGAGCCGCGAGGAGTGCTTGCCCACAGAGCCATACTATGCGAGATATTGCGCAAAGTGCTAACCTCAATATTGCGCAAAGTGGCGACCGCCGCACCGCGCACCAACGAAAGGAGGCCGGGAATGAAATTCTCCGCCGCACTCGATGTCACCACCGTCGCCCACGAGGCCGACGACGAGGTGACCATCCTCCTCGAGCTCCAGGCACCCGACGCACCGCAGGCCGACCGGTCTCCCGCAGCCCTCCAGGTCGTCCTGGATCGCAGCGGATCGATGAGCGGGCCTCCGCTTGAAGGCGCCAAGCGCGCGCTATCCGAGACGGTCGCTCGCCTGTCCCCCACCGACGTCTTCGGCCTCGTCACCTTCGACGACAGCGCCCAAGTGGTCGTCCCCGCAGGACCGCTCACCGACAAGGCCGATGTCCTGGCGCGCATCGCCGCAATCCGGCCGGGCGGCATGACCGACCTCTCGTCGGGTTACCTGCGCGGCCTTCGCGACCTGCAGCGCGGCGCGGAGGCGGCGTCGATCAGCGGCGGCACCGTCCTGGTGATCAGCGACGGCCACGTCAACGGCGGTATCCGCGACATCGACGAGTTCGCGAGCATCACCGCCAAGGCGGCCGGGAAATCGATCACCACGTCGACCCTCGGTTACGGGGAGGGCTACGACGAGACCCTGCTCGCCGCGATCGCCCGTGCCGGTAGCGGCAATCACGTGTTCGCGGCGAATCCCGACGCGGCCGGCGCGGCGATCGGCGCCGAGGTCGACGGCCTGCTCTCCAAGTCGGCACAGGCGGTGACCCTCACGGTGACCTACGAGCCGACCGTGCAAACGCTGTCGCTGTACAACGATCTGCCCGCACACCAGGTCGGCGACGGGAAGGTGATGATCGAGATCGGTGACCTCTACGCCGCCGAGGAGCGCAAGCTGCTCCTGCGGATGGCCGTTTCCGGTCTCGC
>CAZVVS010000350.1:0-5524 GCA_964630585.1 uncultured Gordonia sp. | reverse complement strand
CTCCGGCGGCGGCCTCACGAACCTGCGTCTCGATGGAGGTCTGCAGCGAGTACGGCGCCGGGGAAAGGATCTGGCCGAGCAACTCGGCCCGATAGTCATCCTGGGACTCCCAGTAGTGATAGAGCGCGCCGGTCGACACGTCAGCACGTCGTGCGACATCGCTCAGCCGGATGTGGTCAAGCAGGTCAGCGCTCGGTGCATCGAGCACCATCGCCCGTCCCACGTCGAGCAGCCGTTGACGTGATGCCTGCGATCTGCGTGATCGCCTCGACTGGCCCGCCACACCGCGGAGCGTACCTGTGCATGACTCGAACCGCCGGGCGTGGTCGACCGAGCTCTGGGCCCGTCTTCTACCCGAGCGGCTCAGCGATCGGCATGCGAGTCGGGACCTTGAACACGGGACCACGATGACCTCTCGGGGTGATCAACCCGGCGAACTCCGCTGCTGGCACAGGCTTCGAGAAGAGGAATCCTTGACCCAAGTCACAACCGAGGTCACGCAACGTGTCCAGTTCGGCCTCGGTCTCGATGCCCTCCGCGACCGTGGTCGCGCCGATCCGACGTGCGATGTCGATGATCGCCCTGACCACCGTCGAGTCCTTGGCAGGCGAACCCAGCCCATCGACGAAGGTGCGATCGATCTTGATGACATCGATCGGGAAGCGCTGGATGTAGCTCAACGACGAGTACCCGGTGCCGAAATCGTCCACGGCCAGACCGATGCCGAGTGCGTGTAGTTGCTCGAGGCGCTCCTTGCACCCGCTGCCATCCTCGACCAGGAGACTCTCGGTGATCTCGATGGTCAGATTCTCCGGGGGTACACCTGCTGTTGAGATCGCCGTGGAAACCTCATCCACCACGGACGCGTCTCGCAGTTGGATCGGCGAGAGATTGACATCGAGGTTGAAGTCGGTGCCGACCAGACCTCGGTCGAGCCAGACTCCGAGTTGTCGAATCGACTCTCGCAGTACCCACGCTCCCATCGGGACGATCAGACCTGTCTCCTCTGCGAGGGCGATGAACGCACCAGGAGCCAGAATGCCGCGCTCCGGGTGCCGCCATCGGATCAGGGCCTCTGCGCCACGGAGCGTCTCGCCATCCATGTCGAGAATGGGTTGGTAATACAGCACGAACTCATCGCGTTCGACCGCACCTTCCAGTGCTGCACGAAGCTCCATTCGTTCCGCGACTGACTCGTGCATCTGCTCACGGAACACTGCGTGGGAGCCCTTGCCCTGAAGCTTGGCGGTGTGCATCGCCATATCTGCGTTCCGAATGAGGATCTGAGAGCTCCGCTGACCGTCGTGACGCCGGGCGATCCCGGCGCTTGCGGACAGGGTGACCGTGCGGCCGCCGATCATGACCGGGTCGCTGATCGAATCGAGGATCCGCTCAGCGATCGCCGTGGCCTCCTGCTCTCCGCCCACCGGTTCGATCATCATCGCGAACTCGTCGGCGCCGAGACGCGCCGCGGAATCCGACAGGCGGAGACAGTTGCGGATCCGCTCAGCGACGATGACGAGCACCTGGTCACCGACCTCGTGACCCATGCTGTCGTTGATGGTCTTGAAGTCGTCGAGGTCAACGATCATCACTGCGAGGTTCTCGGGGCTCGAGTTCGGACGGTTGAGGGCCTCGCCTACCGAGTTGGCAAACGCCTCGCGATTTGGAAGCCCGGTCAGCGCGTCGTGTAGCGCCTGGTGCTTCAGACTGCGCTCCAGTTCTCGGTTGTCCGACACATCACGGGCGTTCAGAACGACTCCGCCCACCGCGGGTTCGGTCCGCAGATCGGTCAGGGTGAGGTCGAGGGTGTGAAGCCGGCCGTAGCGGTCCGGCACGCGGACCTCGGTGCGACGCTGGGCGAACTCGGGAGTGGCCCAGAGTTCGGTGTACGCCAGCTCGCTGGGCTCAGCCTCCTCCAAGAGGCCGAAAGCACTCGTGCCGATGAGTTCCTCGGGCAGATACCCCAGCGTGGCGGAGACCGAGGGACTCAGGTAGACGAAGTTCCCATCCCCATCGAGAACGCCGACCACATCGCTGGAGTTCTGCACCAGAGCGCGGAACAGTGCCTCGCTGTTGGCCAGCTGACCTTCCGCCGCCCGTCGATCAGTTATGTCCCGAGCGGTGACGACGAGACCCTTGATCTCTTCTTCGGATCGAAGATCTCGAGCCACCACCTCCACCCATCGCACCTGCTTGTCGTCCCTGCCGATCCGGAGCTCGATCGGCTCCGAGACCGAATGCTGACGCATCGCAGCACGCAGCATGGACACGGCGCGTGCCCGGTCTCGTTCGTCGACGAAGTCGGTGAGAGCGCGCCCAATGAGCAGTTCGGGGTCGATTCCGAGCAGATGTCGCGCCGCAGGACTCGTGAAGGCGATGTTGGCCTCAGAGTCGATCACGCACACGAGATCCGACGAGTTCTCGAACATCGCCCGGTAGCGCCGTTCGGTCTGCTGAACAGCCAGGTCACGACGCAGCTCGGCACTCTGAAGGGCGAGGCATGCCTCCCAGGCGATCGAATCAAGGACTCGTTCCGTAGCACGGTCGACGTGCCCTTCAGCCGTGAGGATCGCCAGACCTCGGATGGCGCCTTCGACGATGAGCGGGAACACGAGTGATTCGGCGTCGTTGTCGTCGAATTCCACCCGTCCGTCGTTCACCTCCAGTCGCCCGGCGACGCGACACAGTCGCCCTTCCTCCAACTGAGCGATCACCTCGGGGTTCAGATCGAGTCCGGTCGAACTAGCAAGCCTGAGGTCCATCCAACTGGAGTCCGTGGCCGCCGCCACCCCGAGTCCATCACCCCGCTCGAGCAGCACGACTGCGCCCACCGGTCGGCTTCGCTCCGCCACCTGTACGACTCCGCTGAGCACTGCCTGCGCAATCTCGTCGGACTCAGCTGCGCTCACGAGTCGCTCGGCAGTGGCTGCTCGGATCCGCTCCCGGGACACACTCCGCTCGTTGGCTCGAACCAGGTCCACCATCCTTGCGAGGACGAGCAGAGCGACAACCGCTGATCCAACCGACGTCAAGACGATTTGGAGGTCGTGCTGCGCTCGCACTTCGACGAACAGCAGGACGGGCACCACAAGGACGGCAGCCACCGAGATGGCGAGACGACGTTTCGTGAGCTGTGGCTCACGGAGCTCAGGCCGGTCCGTGAGCCTCCGGACCTCCGGGTGAAGAACGCCGGCGGCGTAGGCGATGAACGCCACCGGGAACGCATAGGAGATCACCCACCCGGCCTGCTCCACTCCCATGTCGTGCAGGATCGCGCCCGTGTCGATGACGAAGAGCACGAACATGCTGAAGGCGAGGAGGTAGTAGCTCGGATTGCGCTTGCCCGGACCCACGGCCAAGAGGGCGGTAGCGACGACCAGAGCAATCGTGATGGCGGAATAGGCGCCGTCGAGCACTCTCACGTCGACCGGCACCGAGCCATCGATGAGGAAGGGGGTCACCGCGAGGGCCCAGAAGGGCAAGCCGATGAGCGCACCCAGGAGTAGTGCATCGAGCACGTCTGCACGGTTGTTCTCGTGCCGCCGAGCCCGCGCCAGTTCGAGTTGTCCGAAGAAGATGAAGATGTAGCCAGCCATCACCACCATGTCTGCCGGTGACGGAAACGGGAACGTCTCCCCGCTCAGGGCGCCGTGAACCCCGCGGACGAGCACGCCGACCACGAAGCAGACCAAGCCGAGGTAAAGGGACAGCCACACTCGGCGCTGCCGTCTGTCGATGTTCTTCCTGAGCCCAAGCCCCGCGAGAACCGTGCACGCAAACGCAATCAGTAGTCCCAGGCCGAGGCGTCCGGTCTCCGCGAGGAACGGCAGCAGCAGGCACGCGCCGAGGCCGGCGGTCAACGTGGCGCGCGTGCTGGGGAGCCTCATCCCCCCTGAGGTCGGCCTGAGCGGCTCAGGTGTGAGCTTCCGGCCACCCCCCAAACGGGTTGGTTACAGGGTTCTGGGCCTCTCGAGACTCAGCTCGCGACGGGCCCGGCTACGGGTTCGCCACCGAACCTTCGGTGGTCGCCAGCCGGACTTCATCACCGAGGCGCTCCTGATCGAGCAACAACGGAGGAAGCGAGACCTTGCCAGCCACACCGCGCCCTCGGAGAATCTCTGCCATTGGGCTCGCCTGCGGGTCACGCACCAGCGCACGCATGGCATCCACGTTGATGGTGAGGGGTCGGCTCTGCGGGGAGTCGAGATACGACGCTGCCGGGAGGTCACAGATCACTTCACACGGCGTGCCAAGCGCCCAACACAGCTCTATGAAGTTCACGTCGCCGATACCGATCACGTTCTGGATGTCCTTCTGAAGGCAGAACCAGTAGAGGCCGTGAAAGAGAGCGGGGCTGACAACGCCAGATCGGTAGTCGGGCAGGACCGCGATCGTCGCTTGGTCCAATGTGGTCGTTGGCCGAAGCTCGATGCCGTGAAAGGCTTCTATCTCCGAGATGCTGACCTTCCACTCTGGCCGGTTCGCCATGTCCGAGAGCGATTTGAAGCCACGCTCGGATTCGAGGATGAGCCTCGTACTACCGGCGGGCATAGACCGCTCATGGTCGATCACGACGATGTGGGTCGAGGCACAATCGTATTGGTCATACTCGTTCGCCATGACTACCGAATCGTTCCCGAAGAACTCAGAGAACACTTGAAGTTCGGTGTAGCGACCAATATCGGCAAATACGCTCAGGCCGTCGATGAGATAGGTGCCGAAGGGCATCTCTTCACGGTCCGGACGACCTTGGACTGCCAGGAACAGCTCGGTGAGGCGCTGGACGTCGTCGTGGCGTAGGTATGGATCCCGCGCGGTCGAGGGGAACTCGTCGAACTCAAGGTCGGTCGCACCGAAGAACGCTGCGGTGAAGTTCGCAGCGTCGAGCGGATCGAACTCCTTGCAGGTGTAGATGTCGACGCTGAAGAAGGGGCGAGGTTCGTCCCAAGCGTAGAAGTGCGCGCCCGACGTCTCCCAGTGGATCCAGCCGGCCCAGCCGTATCGATCCGACTGGTGAGTGACAGGGTGCAGCAAGGTCGTCATGCCGAGCACGTCGGAGAGCTTGGCGAGGTAGGCCTCAATCGTGGATGCAGCGATGGGAGCATCGACATGGCCTTCGATGACCATGCGCTGGCGATGGATCGTTGGTGCGAGATCGTTCACGCCGATTCCTCTGTTGTCGTCGCGGAGGAAACCGCCCAGCTGCAGGTCTCCCGCGTGAAGCGGTCAGGCATAGAGGGAGTCGATCTCGTCGGCGTACTTGGAGTGGATGCCGCGGCGCTTGAGCTTGCTCGTCGGCGTCAGCTCTTCGGAGTCGGGGAGCCACTCCTCGGCCAGGATGGTCAACTTCTTGACTCGCTCGGCGTTGTTGAACTGGGCCATCACCTCCCGGAGGCCGCGGTCGACCTCGGCCTGGACGTCGGGGTGGACGGCGAGATCAGAGAGCGAGTCGAACTCGTTGCCCTGGCTGCGGGCCCACGCCGGAGCGGTGTCGGGGTCGAGGACCTCGAGCGCCGACACG
>CAZVVS010000349.1:0-5540 GCA_964630585.1 uncultured Gordonia sp. | reverse complement strand
GATGCCGCCCTTGGTTCCGAGGTCGCCGGGAACCATCTTCACCGCGTAGAACGGGCCCTTGTCGACTGGGCCCAGGCTCGGGTTGGGCTTGTTGGTGATGTCGCCGTAGTAGTGGTCGTAGCCGCTGGTGCCGCGGCCGAAGTCCTCGTCAACGCCCTTGCGCGCGAAGCCGTTGAAGCGCTCGGTGGTGGCGGCGAGCTTGTCGGCGGGCACGCCGATCTTCTCGGCGAGCGCGGCGATGGTGTCGGCCTTGACGATGACACCCGATTCCAGCCAGCTCTTGGGAATCGGCTGCTTTGCGGTCAGGCCGGCGAACAGGTAGCGGCCGCGGCAGCGGGTATCCATGATCATCCAGGCGGGGACGTTCGCGCCCGGTCCGTCGCCCTGCCCGAAATCGCCGCCGTACATCTGGTGCACGGCCTCGACGTAGGGCAGTGACTCGTTCATGAAGCGCTCGCCGCGCTCGTTGACGATGAACGTGCCCGGGACGGCGCGCTCGGACAGCGCGAACCACGGTCCCTTGGGTAGCGGGATCGTCGGGCCCCACCAGGCGTCGTCCATCAGCGCGACGTCGGCGCCGGCCTTGATGCCGGCGTTGATGCCGTCGCCGGTGTTCGACGGGGCGCCGGTGGTCCACTCTGTGCCGATCGGTGCGCGCTGGTATTGCTTGCGCATCGCGTCGTTGTGGTCGAATCCGCCGGTGCCGAGGATGACGCCGTAGCGGGCGCGCAGCTCCTGCGGCTGGCCGTCGACGTCGGCGAGCACCCCCACGACGGCACCGTTGTCGTCGGTGACCAGGTCGGTCAGCGGGGTGTTGAACCGAATCGGAACCCCGGCCTCGCGCAGGCCCAGGAGGAGCTCGGCCGACAGTGCGGCGCCCATTGCGATGAGCTTCTTGTTGCGCGATTTGGCCCAGCTGAACCGGCCCGCGACCTTGGCCAGCTTGGCGATGCCCCTGGGATGGCGCATGCCGATGTTCATCCAGCGGTAGTCACTCTGCAGCACCACCATGTTGAGGGGCGCTTTGGTGTACTGCGGGTGCAGGTTCTTCAAGTCGTCGCCGAGGCGTCGGGCGTCGAAGGGCTTCGGCTCGACCGACCGCCCGCCCAGGCGTCCGCCGGGTGCCTCCGGGTAGTAGTCGGAGTAGTTCTTGACCCACTCGAGCTCGAGTGGGGCATGGGCCATCAGGTAGTCCAATGCCTCGGGTCCGCGGTCGATGTAGGCGTCGATCTTGGCCGCGGGTGCGTGATCTCCGATGATCGAATGCACGTACTTGCGGGCTTCCTCGACGCTGTCGTCGACGCCGTCGCGGCGCAGCACGGAGTTATTGGGGATCCACACGCCGCCGCCCGAGCGCGACGTCGAGCCGCCCCAGTACGGGGACTTCTCGATCAGCACCGTCGAGAGTCCCTGCGTGGCGGCGGTGAGTGCGGCGCTCATCCCGGCGGCGCCTGCGCCGACGACGATGACGTCAAAGGTTTCGGGGGGCGTGGTCATGTCGGTCCTCTCCGCGCCGCTGCTCGTCGGCGTCGTGCCACTCAATCTACCCAACAATTAGAACACGTTATAGTATTGGTCTGGCGGGGGTCTACAGCAGCTAGACGGCTATACGACGGCCCGGGCAAGTGTCAAAATAGCAACCAGTTCGCTTCATCATCGTGAGGAGACGCAATGGCCGTCAGTGACGCACTGCGCGCCCAGATCGCCGATGACCTGGCCCGTGCCGAGGTAACCGCGGTCGGGATCGACCCGCCCACCGCCAGCCATCCCGACCTCGACGTGGTCGACGCCTACGAGATCCAGCTCATCAACATCCGCAAGCGCCTCGACGCGGGGGCGAAGGTGGCCGGCCACAAGGTGGGTCTGGCGTCAGAGGCGATGCAGAAGATGATGGGCGTCAACGAGCCCGACTACGGGCACCTCCTCGGCGACATGCAGTACTTCGAGGGCACGCCGATCGACTTCTCCGCGCTGTGCATCCCCCGAGTGGAGGTGGAGGTCGGGTTCATCCTCGGCGAGGACCTGCCGGGCGAGGGCTGTACCAACGACGACGTCATCGCGGCCATCGAATGGGTCGTCCCGTCGATCGAGCTGATCGACTCGCGCATCAAGGACTGGAAGATCACCCTGCCGGACACCATCGCCGACAACGCGTCGTCGTGCGGGTGGATCCTTGGGCAGGAGCGCGTGAAGATCGCCGACATCGATACCGGGAACATCGACGCGACGTTGACCCGCAACGGCGAGGTCATCGCGGAGGGCAACTCGTCGGCAGTCCTGGGGCACCCGCTCAACGCGGTGTCGTGGCTGGCCAACAAGGTGTCGTCGTTCGGTGTGCGGCTGCGCAAGGGCGACGTGATCCTGCCCGGCACCGCCACCCGTGCCATCGACATCGCCTCCGGCGACCACTTCGTGGCCGAGTTCGCCGGACTCGGCAGCGTCACCCTGGATTTCACCTAGAACTGATTTCTCCCTCCAACGGGATTCAACGCAGAAGGAGCCTCACGTGAGTGCGAAACTGAGCGCCGCAATCATCGGCTCGGGCAACATCGGGACCGACCTGATGTACAAGCTCGAGCGGTCTGACGTCATCGAGCCGCGGTGGATGGTCGGGATCGACGCCGATTCCGAAGGCATGAAGCGGGCCCGTGAGCACGGCCTGATCACGATGAGTGGCGGCGCCGACGAACTGCTGGCCTCCGCCGAGAAGCCCGATCTGATCTTCGAGGCGACGAGCGCATACGTGCACCGCGAGTACGCGCCGAAATATGAGGCCGCGGGGATCACCGCCATCGACCTCACGCCCGCCGCCGTCGGGCCGGCCGTCGTGCCGCCGGCCAACCTGCGCGAGCACCTCGACGCACCCAACACCAACATGATCACCTGTGGTGGACAGGCGACGATTCCGATGGTGCACGCGGTGTCCTCGGTCGTCCCGGTGCCCTACGCCGAGATCGTGGCGTCGGTGTCGAGCGAGTCGGCCGGTCCCGGTACGCGCGCCAACATCGACGAGTTCACCAAGACCACCTCGCGCGGCATCGAGACCATCGGCGGCGCGCAGCGCGGCAAGGCGATCATCATCCTCAACCCGGCCGATCCGCCGATGATCATGCGCGACACCATCTTCTGCGCGATCCCCGCCGACGCCGATACCGACGCGATCGCGGCGGCGATCCACCAGCGCGAGAAGGACATCCAGGAGTACGTGCCCGGCTACCGGTTGCTGCAGGACCCACAGTTCGATCCGCCGAGCGTCATCAACGGCGGCCACGCCCGCGTCTCGATCTTCGTCGAGGTCGAGGGCGCCGGCGACTTCCTGCCGCCGTATGCCGGAAACCTCGACATCATGACTGCCGCGGCCACCAAGGTGGGCGAGGAGATCGCCAGGGCCAGGCTGGCCGAATCCAACGCGACCGCTGTGGCCGGGAAGTAGGGAAGAGAAATGACTGATTTGATGGCCAACGCACGGCCTTACTCCGACACCCTCGACATCCGCATCACCGATTCGTCGCTGCGCGACGGCTCCCACCACAAGCGCCACCAGTTCACCGAGCAGGAGGTCCGCGACATCGTGGCCGCCCTCGACGGTGCCGGTGTGCCGGTCATCGAGGTGACCCACGGCGACGGCCTCGGCGGTTCGTCGTTCAACTACGGCTTCTCCAAGACCCCCGAGCAGCAGCTGATCAAGGCGGCCGCGGAGACGGCGAAGAACGCGAAGATCGCCTTCCTCATGCTGCCCGGGCTGGGGATCAAGGACGACATCATCGAGGCGCGCGACAACGGCGGGCAGATCTGCCGCATCGCGACGCACTGCACCGAGGCCGATGTCTCGATCCAGCACTTCGGGCTGGCCCGGGAACTGGGCCTGGAGACCGTCGGGTTCCTGATGATGAGCCACTCCCAGCCGCCGGAGGTGCTCGCCAAGCAGGCACGCATCATGGCCGACGCGGGCTGTCAGTGCGTCTACGTCGTCGACTCGGCCGGTGCGATGGTGCTCGAGCAGGTCGGTGACCGCGTGGCGGCGTTGGTCGCCGAACTCGGCGACGACGCGATGGTGGGCTTCCACGGCCACGAGAACCTCGACGTCGCGGTCGCGAACTCGGTGCTGGCCGTGCGTAACGGTGCGCAACAGATCGACGGGTCGGTGCGCCGCTTCGGTGCCGGTGCCGGCAACACGCCGACCGAGGCCTTCGTCGGAGTGTGCGACAAGCTCGGCATCAAGACCGGCGTCGACTTCATGAAGATCGCCGACGCGGCGCAGGACGTGGTGCGCCCCGCCATGCCCACCGAGTGCCTGGTGGACCGTCCGGCGATGATGATGGGCTACGCCGGTTGCTACAGCTCCTTCCTCAAGCACGCCGAGGGCCACGCCGAGAAGTACGGCGTCTCCGCGGCCGACATCCTCATCGAGGCCGGCAACCGCAAGCTCGTCGGCGGCCAGGAGGACCAGCTCATCGACATCGCGCTGGAACTGAAGAAGAAGCAGGACGCCAACGCCGGCGTTTAGCCGCTGTTCCCGCACCATTTCGGAAATGCAGCGCCGATCGTTGCCGCATCTCCGAAACGGTGGGGGAATGGTGGCAGTCTGACGGGGTGAGCGACTATCTGAGCCCTGAATGGTCCTCGTCGGCGCTGGTGATGATCGACGTGCAGCACGATTTCGTCGACGGGCCGTCGGCCATTCCGGGAACCGCCGAGCGGATTGGCGCGATGGCGGGTCTGGTCAGGGCGTTCCGCGGAGCGCGCCGGCCGATCATCCACATCGTGCGGTCGTATCAGGCCGGCGAGTCCGACGTCGACACCGTGCGACGGGACGCCATCGAATCCGGTGACGCGGCCGTCCAACCCGGAACGCAGGGCGCACGAATCCCGTCGACGCTGGTCGACGCCGATCCCGATTGGGAACTGCTGCGCTCCGGCGCGCCGCAGCAGGTGGGTGCCGACGAGTTCCTGCTCTGCAAGCCGCGCTGGTCGGCGTTCCACCGGACACCGTTGGCCGCACTTCTGCGCGAGTTGGGCGTGACCACCGTCGTCGTCGCCGGCTGCAACCTGCCGAACTGCCCGCGGGCGACCCTCTTCGACGCCACCGAGCGCGACTACCGGGCCGTGCTGGTCACCGACGCGACGTCGCAGACGACACCCGAACGCCTCGCGGACCTGGAGTTGATCGGTGTGCAACTGAGCACCGTCGACGAGGTATCCGCCGCGCTCGCTTGAGCAGTCCCCGAAATCAGCAGATGGTTGAGCCCATAAGGGAGATCTTCCCCAACGGCGCCGATGGTTGACAGGTTTCGGTGGGCATCAGGCCAGGAGTGCCTCGACGGCGCGTTGGGCGCTCTGGGCCGCACCGCCGATCGTCGACGGGAAGTCGGTCTGGGTCCAGTCACCGGCCAGGACCAGGCCGTCGACCGAGGTCTTCTGGTCGGGGCGGATGCCGAAGGATCCGGGGCGCTGGCTGAACGTCGCGTTCTTCATCCGGACCACCAGTCCGTGCACCAGCTCGGCGTCGCGCACCGACGGGTAGTACTTGCGGATGAAGT
>CAZVVS010000348.1:0-5542 GCA_964630585.1 uncultured Gordonia sp. | reverse complement strand
GTCCCCTTCCTCGACAACGAGGTGTGGCGCGTCGCATCGGCGCTACCGGCCGACGAGAAGATCGCCCACGGCACCACCAAGTACGCGTTGCGCAGGGCGATCGAGGAGATCATCCCGGCGCACGTGCTCCACCGCCGCAAGCTGGGTTTCCCGGTGCCGATCCGCCTGTGGCTGGCGGAGACCGAGATGTACGACTGGGCGCACCAGGTTATCGAGAACTCGCAGGCCGATCACCTGATCAACAAGCAGTTCGTGCTGCACATGCTGAACGAGCACCGCGACGGCGTCGTCGACAACAGCCGCCGCCTCTGGAACGTGCTGGTCTTCATGGTGTGGCACGGGATCTTCGTCGAGAAGTCGATCGTGCCGGTCATCGAGGACCACACGTACCCGGTGCGGCTCTGACCGCAACGCCTCTTGCGCGCTGACCTACGCGAACAGCGCGGCGATCTCGGCGGCCGCCTGATCCCCGTACGCCTGCGCGAGGCGCTGCGCCGCAGCGGCGGTATCCCACGACCAGCCCTGAGTCGAATCGCATTCCAGGACCAGCGCGGCGACCATCGAGCCCAGCTGCGCGGCGCGTTCGAACGGAAGTCCACCTTCGAGCGCGGAGAGGAACCCGGCGCGGAAGCCGTCGCCGACGCCGGTCGGGTCGACGGGGTTGTGCACCGGCACGACGTCGACGTGGATTGTCGCGCTGCCATCGGACGGCACGATGTCGACGCCCTTCTCGCTGAGCGTGGTGATCCGGACTCCGACCAGCTTCGCGACGTCCTCGGCCGACAGACCGGTCTTCTGCTGCAGAAGACCCCACTCGTATTCGTTGGTGAACAGGTACTTGGCGCCGGTGATCAGCTCACGCGCGGTGTCGCCGTCAAGGCGGGCCAGCTGCTGGCTCGGGTCGGCCGCGAAGGCGATGCCGCCGTCGCGGCAGGCCTTCGTGTGGTTGACCATCGCGCCCGGGTCGTCGGCACCGATCAACACGAGGTCGGGGTGGCCGATCTCGTCGAGGACGGCGGCCAGGTCGATCTCGCTCGCCCGCGACATTGCACCGGCGTAGAAAGTGGCGAGCTGCGCGAGCGTCTCGTCGGTGGTGCACATGAACCGTGCCGTGTGTGCGGTGTCGAAGACTCGCACGCCGGCGCAGTCGACGCCGTGTTCGGTGAGCCAGGCGCGGTACTCGGCGAAATCCGAGCCGGCCGCGGCGACGAGCTTCGGCGCGCCACCGAGGGCCCCGATAGCGTAGGCGATGTTCCCGCCGACACCGCCGCGGCGGACGACGAGGTCCTCGACGAGGAAGCTCAGCGAGAGGTGTTCGAGCTGGTCGGCGAGCAGTTGCTCGGAGAACTTGCCCGGGAACTTCATCAAATGGTCGGTCGCCAACGACCCGCACACCGCAATAGTCACGCGGGTCACGGTACCGAACGGCCGACCTGGGATACCAAAAGGGGCGGTGGACGCCTGTCGTGGCCGTCCGCCGCCCCTTTCGGGTTGGGTCTGCTCAGTTGAACGAGTCGCCGCAGGCGCAGCTGCCCGTCGCGTTGGGGTTGTCGATGGTGAACCCCTGCTTCTCGATGGAGTCGACGAAGTCGATGGTCGCGCCCTGCACGTACGGCGCGCTCATGCGGTCGACGGCCAACCGGACGCCGCCGAAATCGCTCACGACGTCCCCGTCGAGCGAGCGGTCGTCGAAGAAGAGTTGGTAGCGCAGCCCGGCGCAGCCGCCCGGTTGCACGGCGATGCGCAGCGCCAGGTCGTCGCGGCCCTCCTGGTCGAGCAGCGCTTTGGCCTTGGCGGCCGCCGAGTCCGTGAGGATGACGCCGGTGTCGGCGCTGGTGTCGGTCTCGTTGGAAACGGTCATTGGATGACTCCCTTTATCGTCAGGTCGCTCGTAACAACGGTACTCCATGCGGGGAAATTCCCGCGATCTGGCGGTAGTCCGCCGCACGGGGTCTCGGAACACCGACGGCTGGCGCCTCGTCGGCTACTCGACCACCGCGGCGACAAGGGCCGCAAGGGCCGCAAGCACAGCCTCGGCGTCGTGTAGCGCGGCCTCGAGCCCAGCGTGGTCGACGAGACTCTCGATGACGTCGAGACCCAGCTCCTCGCGCAGGGCCCGGCCCGCAGGCACTGCGTCACCGACCAACGCAATCACCTGCGCGCGCGGTGGTGTGGCGGCGGCAACCCGGGCGACGACCTTTCCCCGCGGCGTCTGCTCGTCGAGTCGCCCCTCCCCGGTGATAACCACGTCGGCGGCCTCCAGAGCCGCCTGCAACCCGGTGATCTGCGCGACCAAGTCGGCGCCGGACGCGCGGTGCGCACCGAGGGCCAGCAGGACCGCGCCGATCCCACCGGCCGCCCCGGCCCCCGGTTCAACGGTGACCGCCCGCCCGGCAAACCGGTCGAGCTCGGCACCAATCCCTGCCAACCGTGCCGCCAGGATCTCAACGGTGGGCGGGTCCGCACCCTTCTGCGGCGCGAATACCGCGGCCGCGCCGGTGGGCCCGTTGAGGGGATTGTCGACGTCGGTCGCGGCGACGACCTCCACCCCCGCCAGTGAGTGTGCCGCACCGCGGGGTCCGCCGAGTGCCTCGAGCAGGCCGGCACCACCGTCAGTGGTGGCCGAGCCGCCGAGCCCGACGACGAGCCGCCGCACCGGATCGGCCTCGACGACGGCGGCGATGAGCTCGCCGAGTCCGGTACTGCTCGCCCGCAATGCGCTGTCCGCGGTGGGTACGCCCACCAGGTGCAGTCCGCAGGCCTGTGCCGACTCGACGTAGGCGGTGTCCCCGTCGACGCGCCACCGGGCGGTCACCGGGTCACCGAGGGGACCGGCGACGGTCGTCGCGCGGACTACCCCGGTACCGGCAAGGCAGTCGATGAATCCCGGCCCGCCGTCGGATTGCGGCGCAGCCACGACGATGTCGTGCGGCCGCGCCGACGACCAGCCCCGGGCAATCGCGGCAGCTGCCCCGGCCGCGGTCAGCGTCGTGCCGAAGCTGTCGGGTGCCACGACGACGCGCAGGGTCATGATCGGCCAGTGTAAATGGGCCCCTACCCGTGGCACGGTCGTACGGCGACGACACGCTGACCGCGGGGGACGAGTGGGCCCCGGCCCCGCGCGGCCGCGTCGATCGCCTAGGCTCGCAAGGGTGAAAATGCCGTGGCAGCGCGACGCCGAGGACGCCGGCGCAGAGATGGTCGAGACCGACGTCGACGATGCAGTGAACTCCGAGTCCACCCGTCGAGCCGGGTACACCGAGGGCAAAGGCCGACCGACGCCGAAGCGGCGTGACGCGGAGAAGAAGCGCGGCCCGGTGGCACCCCCGCCGATGACGCGCGCAGAGGCACGGGCGCGGCGCAACGAGATGCGCACGACCATGTCGAAGGAAGAGCAGAAGGAGGCGCGCGCCAAGCAGCGCGAACTGCGCAACGAGGTCCGCGAGCGCCGCATGGCCGGCGAGGAGGACTACCTCCTCCCCAAGGACCGCGGGCCGGTGCGCCGCTACGTGCGCAACATCGTCGACTCGCGGCGGAACTTCGCTGGGCTGTTCACGCCGCTGGCGCTCGTGTTCATCGTCCTCGTGTACGCACTTCCGCAGTACTCGGCCCTCGTCAGCATCGCCCTGCTGCTGTTCGTAGTGATGGTCGTCGTCGATTGCGTCTATGTGGGGAAGATGGTCAACAGGCGGGTCGCCGAGCGCTACCCCGACTCCACCGACGGCGGCTTCAAGCTCGGGTGGTACGCGGCGTCGCGCACCCTGCAGATGCGCAAACTGCGAGTGCCCAAGCCACAGGTCGAGCGCGGCGAAGCGGTCTGACCGCCGATGCGAACACTGGTCCTGGGCGGCGTCCGGTCGGGAAAGTCCGCACACGCAGAGAGCCTGTTGGCCGGCCTTGGGACCGTCCGCTACGTGGCCACCGGACCGATCGCCGTCGACGACGACGAGTGGGCCGCGCGCGTGGCCGATCACCGTGCACGACGAGCCGACCGGTACGAAACCGTCGAGACGACCGACGCAGCGGCGGCGCTGCGCGACCAACCGGACGTCGCGGCACTGGTCGACGACCTCGGCAACTGGGTCGCGGGCCTCGTCGACTGGGAAGGCCCGGCCGATGACGCTGCGTTCGACGACGCACTGGCACGACTGTGCGCGGCACTGCGCGAGCACCGCGCCGACGTCGTCGTCGTCTCCCCCGAGGTGGGCCTCTCGGTTGTCCCCGAGACCGCTGCCGGGCGCCGCTTCCAGGACTTGATGGGACGGGTGAATCAGGCCGTCGCCGCCACCGTCGACGAGACCGTCCTTCTCGTCGCGGGCCGCGTGGTCGTGCTGACCGAGCCTCCGACACCGCGCGTGCAGGCGGTCGCGGCCTCGGCGTCGGATGCCGACGCTACCGCACCCATGGACGAGTCTGTCGCCGCCGCCGTCGTCACCCCTCTCGCGACGGCCGTATCACCGGTGAGCGTCGACCCCACCGACGCAGAACTCTTCCCGCCGGTCGAGCCGCCGGACTCCGGCGCGGCCACAGCCGCGCGGATCCGCCAAACGACCCTTACCAAGCCACCCGGATCGCTCGGCCGGCTCGAGGACCTCGGCAATTGGATCAGCGCCTGCCAGGGCACCTGTCCGCCCCGACCCATCACCTCGCCGACCGTCGTCGTGTTCGCCGGTGACCACGGCGTCGCCGGACCCGACACAGAGGGCGGCAGCGTCTCGGCCTTTCCGCAGGTGGTCACCGAGCAGATGGTGGCCAACTTCATCGCCGGCGGGGCCGCAGTCAACGTCCTGGCCCGACGCGCCGGTGCCGCGGTGCGCGTCGAGGACATCGCCGTCATCACCGACACCACGCCCGCGGTGTCGCGGTACAAGGTCTGCCGCGGCAGCAACGACCTGCGCGTCACCGACGCGATCACACTCGCGCAGGCTCGACAAGCGGTCGCCGCCGGACGGGCCATCACCGACGAATTGGTCGATTCCGGCGTCGACCTGCTGATCGCCGGCGACATGGGCATCGGGAACACCACTCCCGCCGCGATCCTGGTCGGGCTGCTGGCCCACGAGGAACCGGTCGGCGTGGTCGGGCGCGGCACCGGGATCGACGATGCCGGATGGATCCGCAAGACCGCCGCCATCCGCGACGGCATGTGGCGCGGCCGCCACCTCGTCGACGATCCGCTGTCGCTGGTGGCCGCGGTCGGCGGCGCCGACTTCGCCGCCATGGCCGGATTCCTCGCCCAGGCGGCGGTACGGCGCACGCCGGTCATCCTCGACGGCGTCGTGGTCACCGCCGCGGCGCTGGTCGCCGACGAGCTGGCCCCGGGTGCCGTGGATTGGTGGCGCGCCGGTCACGTGTCGACCGAGCCCGCGCACGGAATCGCGCTGCGCCGGCTCGGGCTGACGCCACTGCTCGACTTGGACATGCGCCTGGGTGAGGCCAGTGGCGCCCTGGCCGCCCTACCCCTGGTCACCGCGGCCACCGACATCCTCGCGACGATGGCCACCTTCGGCGAGGCGGGGGTCAGTGACGCCTGACACCCTGC
>CAZVVS010000347.1:0-5551 GCA_964630585.1 uncultured Gordonia sp. | reverse complement strand
CTGAGGTGGTGGTGCTGCTGCAGGCCCGCATGTGGTCGTCGACGCGCGCCATGATCCTGCTGGCGTTGTTGGCCGGCCTGCGGGTGCATGAGATTGCGAAGGTGCGGGGCGAGGATTTCGACCACGCGAACCGGGTGCTGTGGGTGATGGGCAAGGGCCGCAAGTTGAAGTCGATCCCGTTGCATCCGATGCTGATCGAGTTGGCGTCGTCGATGCCGGTGTCGGGGTGGTGGTTTCCGATGCGCGGCTATCCGTCCGAGCACGTGCGTTCCAAGTCGGTGTCCGATGTCGTCGGCAGGACGATGCGCCGGGCCGGGGTGCGGGGCACGCCGCACAGTCTGCGGCACTGGTATGCGACGACGCTACTGGACGACGGCGCCGACATTCGCCTGGTCCAGGAGTTGATGCGTCACAAGTCGATCGCCTCAACCCAGATTTACACCGCGGTGCCCGATCACCGCCGCCACGAGGCGATCGGCCGCCTGGACCCGCTGCGGAGTTTGCGCGCGGCTTAGTCGCGCCACACCCAGTCGAGGCGGTCGGCGGTGGTGGTGCCCTTGCGGGACGGGTTGACCGTGATCCGCTCAACGACCAGGCGGATCAGGGCGCGCCGCGCCTCCGGTGTCGCATCTACCCACCACTCCACGATCGCCGCCGGGGTGGGGTCGGGCACCACCCGGGCGACGTCGCCGAAGCGTTGGGCGTCGTCTTTCGCGCGCCCCGCCGCGGCGATACCGGCGTCGAACGCGGCCCGGTTTCCACCCGACCCGAACGCCTCGGCGAGCACGACTTCCCGATCCTCCACCGCGCGGACCTCGTCGTCGTAGAACCCGGGGCCACGGCGGTAGGCGTCGCCGATGGCACGCAGCCACGGCCCGGACGTCACCCGCGTGAGGACGCGTTCACCGACCTCGGTGTCGACAGCGTTGCGGTTGATCTTCACTTTGCGGCATCCCGGCGTCGAACACGCATAGGAGGTGCGCTGCTGGTACAGGTTGTTTCCGCAGCCCACGCAGTACAGCAGCCCACCCAGCAGCGGATCGGTGGGTACGTCTTGGTGGAGGTGGCGGTTGAACCGTTGCCGCGACTCATCGCCGAGCAGCGCGATCAGTGCATCCCAGGTTTCGCGGGGCAGGATCGGCGCCGCACTCGGATGCTCGGTGTACACGCCGGGCGCGGTTTCCTTCAGTCCGGCGATACGCGGGTTCGCCAGGGCGCGGGTGATGGCGCGCCGCGACCAGTCGGTGCCCGTCGACGTCGGGATGCCGTCGTCGCGCAGGGTGATGGCGAGTTTGGCGATGGACCCGCCGGCGAGGATGTGGTCGGCCATGCGTCGGAGTTGGGTGGCTTCGTCGTCGACGACGGTGCCGTCCCAGTTCCATCCGTAGGCGCGGCTCACCGCATGGCCAGGTGTGACAGTGACAAGGGCATGACTGTCATCCTACCCGCTGGTGTGGCGTAGCCACAGGGTGATCGTGGTGCCGATGGTGCCGAGGATGGCGCCGACCGTGACACACGCGGCGCGCCGCACCGTTAGTCGCCGAGGTCGTCGGGGATGGCTGCTGCGGCGGCGTGGGAGGCGGCCGTCAACTCGGCGGCGAGGTCGGGATGCTCGGCGCGGATCAGCGGCACCGTCACGTCGATGAGTTTCGTCAGGGCGGGGATGACGTCGACGAGGGCATCGATTTGGCGGTCCCGTTTGGTCAGTCGGTCGATCTGCTGCTGCTGCTGGTCGCCGCGCAGGGTTTCCGCCTCCAAGCGTTTCTGTAGTGGCTCGATCATCACGGCCGTCGCCTCGGCCAACGATTTCGCGGTGTCGGCTTTGCGGGTGTCGCGGCCGGTGAACGCGTTGATCAGCGCGACGGTCACACCACCACCGCCGAGGAACGTGAGCACGCCCAGCACGATCTGGGCGGCGATGTTGCCGGTCATCGCGGCTCGCGGGACAGCCGTCGGATCAGGCGCAGGGCGCGCACGTCGACGGCCAGGGCCAGCAGTGCGGCGGTCGACAAACCGCCGGCGATGACGACGATGAAGCTGGCCCACCCGTACGCGGCGTACGCGCACATCGTGTACGTGCCGACCGCGCCGAACGTGATCAGCCCGGCCCACGCCCTGAGTTGGGTGCCCGCGTATTGGTCGGCCAACAGCATCGACCCCACCGCGAGTAGCGGACCGGCGATGAGGCAGCACGCCCACACCACACCCATGATCGGCCCTAGCTGTATCTCGACGATGCCCGGCGGTTCCACGAGGAGGGCGAGGCATCCGGCCCACACGTAGGCGCCGAGGACGGGCATGGATGCGAGGTCAATCAACCGGATGGCGCGGCCGCGTAGGTGGACGACCATCAGAGCACTCCGGGCGGCCACGGTTGGGCGGGCGGGCGCACGTCAGCGTCCGGGGCGGTCATCGGCGTGGGTGCGGCGACCGGTGGCAGGACGAGCGTCGGCGGATCATCCGACGCGGGCGGCGCCGCGACGTCGAGTGCCGGGGCGCGCGGGTAGACATGCCCGACCGCAAGGCCGTTACCGCCTGCACCCATGAGCGCACCGAGCAGACCAACCCACAGGCCCACCTCAGTCTCAGACCGGATGCCGTAGAAGATGAGCAGCGGCGCGACCGCCAACGCGACCAGATAGAACCGGAACCGGCCGGCCGGGGTCCACAGCTTCCCGAGCTTCGCGAGCATCATGCCTCCTTGACGGTGACGCCGGTCGGATGCCACCAGGCGGTCGCGCGACTGAATTTCTGTTCACGACCACCGTCTGCGGTGGGTGTTTCGCCGGTGATCGGGTAGCCCCACGCCGAGGCGCCCCCGGCACGCAGGTAGCGATCGAGGATCGCGCCATGCACCACCGCCCCCGGCGAGCCAACAGGCCGGTAGATTGCGCCGCGCTGAAATGCCTGCACCACTGCGCCGTCGGCGCCGGTCTTGTGTCGGTCGATGGGGTAGCCGATCGGCCCGGCCTCCCAACCCTGCCGCGCCCACACCTCAAACACCGTCTTCGGGACGGCGATCGCACGATCACCGACCGGCTTGTCCTGGCGGACCGTGGGATGGAAATACACGTAGCCGTCAGCGAATTGGGCGAACCGGCCACCGTCGGGGGTGGGTTTCTCCCCCGCTGTGAGACGCGCACCCAGCCAGGTGGCGCGTTTGGCTTCCTGGTCGATTTCGTTGACCGCCGGGGCGAGTTTCAGCACCGCGTCGAGATACCAGAAGTCATGGAACAGGGGGTCGTTCCAGGCGCGGGCACGGTTGTAGTAGAAGATGCCGTTACCGCAGGATTCCCAGTCCACGCCGCGCGTCGACTGCTTGATCGGGCCACCCGGCACATCGGTGCCGAACACAGTGCAAGCGGTGTGCGAATAATAACCGCCACCGCCGTGCTGTAGCCCCACCAGCATGATCGGTTTGATCGGCGCGCCGCCGCGCGGCAGCCGCTTGAATCCGAGGTCGTACACGATCTTGTAATCGAGACGGAACGACTCGGTGGAGCCGTAGCGTTGCCCGGGCCAATCCTGCCGACCAATCAGATACGCCCCGGACTGCAACACGAGCGCCGAGCAGTCGTTGGAGTCGATCGCGCGGCCGGCGGCGTTGAGTCGCTTGGTGAACGCCCCGCCGTATCCGTAGGGGAGTCCGTTGCGGGCACGACACCAGCCATCGAAGTCGCGGTAGTGCTCGGGGGTGATCGTGTACGTCATAGCGGGCTCCGGGGGTCGATCCTGTTTGGATCGCCCGGCCCACACGCCAGCGGCAACACCCTCAGCGTAACCCAGTCAGGCGGGTTCGAGCGCCAGCGTGATCACGTATGTGTTGGCTGCCGGGCTGATGGTGGTCGCGCCGATCGACGTCGCCCCGGTGGGGCCGTTGGTGTCGCCGGTGCGGCACCTGGTGCCTGAGGTGGCGCCGCCCCGGTCGGTGAATCCGGGGGGCATGGTGAGGGTGGCGGTCGCACCCAGCGCAGCACGGTACAGCCACGCATCGGTCGAGAAACCCGATAGCGCGGGCCACTGGTTGCCGGTGCCGCCCCACGCGTTGACGCCGATCACGGCGTTTCGGTAGACGTTGCAGTGCAGCATCGTGGCGTTGGTCCACGTCCCGGATGTTTCACCCGAGCTGGTGGCGTACTTGTAGCCGACTCGTGCCGCCGCGCCGAATGTTCCGGCGTTGCGCAAGTTCGTGAGCCCGGCCGGGAGTGTCGGCTGGGTGCCGAACGCGTTGGTGTTGCCCGCGTAGAAGACGCACAGGTCCCCTGCCTGCACCCCGCCGGGCACGGTAACCGTGGTGCCGCCGTTCCAGTTCGAGCCGATGAACTCGATGCCACCACCGGCGGCGGGCTGGGCGCGGTAGCGGTTAGCTGGCAGCATCGCCGCCAACTATCCACGAGTCAGAACCGCGCTTGCGCAGCGTGAGCGTCGCCCACTGCCCCGCCGTTTTCAACCCGATGCGCTTGTCGAGCGTCACGCCGCTACCGGGGGCCAAAGTGACCTGACCCGCCCCGCACTGCGCGATCTCAATCACCGTGCCGACAGGGAACGCGACCGACGAGTTCGGCGGGACCGTCACCGTGATCGCCGCCGCATTCGAGCACTCCACAGCCTTCGACTGATCAGCCATGACCAGCGTGTACGTCGTACCCGACTGGGCGTTGACCGGCACCAGCTCAGCCGCGTCAATACTCGCATCAATCATCGCCTGCATCGCCGGACCCACATCAGAGCCGAGCTTGGCGACCGCTACCGTGCCGTCTTGGATGCGCGCCCCGTCGAACGCATCCAACGCGAACTTCAACCGGCGCGCCGAAATGGCCCGCGCGGTCGACGCCGTACCCGTCGTAATCTCCGCCTCGGCAATCTCGCTGTAGGTGGTGTTGTCGTTGCGGGCCGCGCCGAGCATGTGCCAGGCGGTGCCGTCGAAGAAGTACCACAGCATCCCCGTCGCGGTGACCGTCGCCGTGGCCGCCGTCGGAGCCAACCCGGATGCGTACACCGTCGTCGCGCCCCCGCTGTTGATGTTCAGCGTGTGCGACGCGGCCGTGTTACCCGACGTGAACACCACGCCGAGCACATCACCAGCGGTCGGGGTGTAGTCGGCGATCGTCAACGTCTTCGCCGCCGTCGCCGCCGCCGTACCCGTAGTGCCGATCTTGAACTTCGTCTGCGACAAGGCAGCCACAATCGCGTCAGCAAAATCGGCGTAGCCCTTGGTCGCTATGTCGTCCGACGCGGACGGATTCGCCACCTTCGCCCGCCCGTTGCCGTCACGCAGGACCACCCGGTCAGCGGTCGCCGCTGCCGTGGCGTCACTGATCTGCGCCGAAGTGTGCGAGTGCGTCGTCGGGGTGCGGGCGTCAGTGAGCCGGGGGTCGTCACCTTCGCAGACCTCGCCCGCCCCGTCGCCGAAGTCCACCGAGAGCGCGCGGTTCGCCGACAGGTCACCGCCGCCGGTCAGCGCGTCGCCCGCCGCGATCGTCCGCGACGTCTGCACCGCGTTCACGATGCGCGAGTCGTTGCCCTGCGCTGCTGTGCCCGCCGACGTGCC
>CAZVVS010000346.1:0-5553 GCA_964630585.1 uncultured Gordonia sp. | reverse complement strand
ATCATATTTGCGGGAAGGCACGCCCTCCCAGATCCACAGGTCTTGATCATTCCTCTTTGCAAAGAAAAGTTCCTATATGGGCTGCGATGGATCGAGGCGATGCCCTTAGAGACCTTTCTCTACAACTCTGTGACTCTGTGATTTTTGACCTTTTTCTTGTCGCTCTAGCGGTGTGAACTGCGAGGATCTGTCGCAGAAGGTGTCACAAAGTGAGTCACAGAGTTGGATTCCGCAGATCTCAACTCTGTGACTCTGTGATTTCGCAGGAGCGCCGGTGCCGCTGAACACGTCGATCGCCACCGGAGAGCATCCCGGCCGCGCCGGCACCGTGGTGCCCGACGTCGATTGCAGCCGGGAGGGAGTGCGGAGGCCGGGTGCCGTGGTGTCGACGTCGATCATCACGGGGAGGTCTGCGGCCGTGGTGCCGACGTCGACCAGAGCCGGGAGCGCAGCGGTGACCATCGCCGTGGTGCCGACTTCAGATCAACAGGCAGCGCAGCGGTGGCCGGGTGCCGCAGGGCTGGACCGTCGACGTCACCGGGGGTGCACAGCAGCGCTGGTGCCGCAGCATCGACGTCAGATCAACCGGGGCGCCTGCGGTGCCGCTGCCGTGGTGTCGACGTCGATCGTCACCGGGAGGTCTGCGGTGGCCAGGTGCCGCAACACTGACGTCTGATCAACCGGGCGCACAGCGGCCGCGCTCCTGCCGCCCCTACCAGCCGCGTCGGCGCGGGATAGTAGCCATTATCCGTATTCCGAAAAAGCGCTGCTTGTGTCAGCGAGTTTCTAGGCCTGCGGCATGTCTGGCGGCGAGGTAGCCGAAGACTAGGGCCGGGCCGATGGTGGCTCCCGGGCCGGCGTAGGTGCGGCCCATCACCGCCGCTGCGGTGTTGCCGACGGCGTACAGGCCGTCGATCACGAGGTTGTCGTTGGTCAGGACTCGTGCGACGTGGTCGGTCAACAGTCCTCCTTTTGTTCCCAGGTCGGCGGGTACCATCTGCGCGGCGTAGTACGGGCCTTTGTTCAGTGGCCCTAGGCTCGGATTGGGTTTGTTGGAGGTGTCGCCGTAGTAGTGGTCGTATGCGGACTCGCCTCGGCTGAAGTCGGCGTCCACTCCGTCGTGGGCGAAGTGGTTGAAGCGGGTGACGGTGTGGTCCAGTGTGTGCGGTTCGAGCCCGATTGCCGTTGCTAGTGCGCTGATCGAGTCGGCTCGAATCAATGCTCCTGTGTCGAACCATGATTGCGGAAGTGGCGTACGCGCGGGCCTGCCGGCGAACATGTATCGGTCCCGGTAGCCCTGGTCGAAGAGCAGCCAGGCCGGCAGGTTCTCCGCTGGCCCGTCACCGGCGCCCCGGACCCCTCCGAACATTGCGTGGGTCGCCTCGACGTACGGCAGTGACTCGTTCATGAATCGCTGGCCGCGGTCGTTGACCATCAGGCTGCGCGGTAGGGACCGTTCCGCGAGCGCGAACCATGGCTGGCTCGGGAGCGGAATGGAGGGCGCCCACCAGGCGTCGTCCATCAGGGCCGTGCCGGCTCCCAGACGTTGGGCGGCCAGGATTCCGTCGCCGGTGTTGCCGGTGGCCCCGAGCGACAGTGCCGCGCTCGCGGGCTCTCGCTGATATTGGCGGCGCATCTCCTCGTTGTGGTCGAATCCTCCGCAGGCCAGTACCACTCCGCGGCGCGCCGTGATCTGGGTGCCGTCCGCGGTCACCACGCCAGTCACGCGATTACCCTCGGTGGTCAGCTCAACGACGGCGGTATCGAGCATCACCGGCACGCCCGCCCGGCGCACGCCCAGCATCAGTGACCCGGCGAGCGCGTTTCCCAGGCCCACCAAGCGTTGCCCTCGGGCCCGGGCGACAGCGGTGCGGGTGGCCACTCGCAGCATGTGCCAGGGTCCGCGCCACGTGCGAAGGCCGGTGCTGAGCCACCGGTAGTCCTCTTGCAGGACAACTACGTTGGCCGGCGTCTTCGCATAGAAAGGCGTTAGGGTCGCTGCGTCCTCGCCCAGGCGGCGGAGGTCGAAGGGGCGCGGCTCCACCGATCTCCCGGACGCCTGGCCGCCAGGTTGTTCGGGGAGGTAGTCGCTGTACCCGGGTACCCAGTGCAAGTCGAGCTCGGACCGGTCACTGAGGAACCGCAGTGCCTCTGGGCCGCGGTCGATGTAGGCGTCGATGCGCTCGGGCGATGCGTCCTCGCCCACGATGGCGTGTAGGTACCGGCGCGCATCTTCGAGGTGGTCGGCGGGTGCTTCGGCGCGGAGGATGTCGTTGCCAGGGATCCACACGCCGCCTCCGGAGCGTGCCGTCGAACCTCCCCAGGTGCCGGATTTCTCCAGGAGACAGACCGATAGTCCATGTCCGGCCGCGCTGATGGCGGTGGACATTCCTCCGGCGCCGGTTCCCACCACCACGACGTCCACGTCATTATTGACATATTCACTCATGATGACAGTTTCTATCAGGTTGCGAGTTTCTCTGCTACCGGGTTGGATGATTTCATGTCTTCCTCGCTCAGGACCAAACAGCGGCTCCGGGTGCGCGGCGACATCGACGCCGCCGCCCTGCGGCTTTTCGCGGAACACGGCTACGAGCGGGTGACAACCGAGGACATCGCCGCCGCGGCCGGCATCTCACCGAGCACGTACTTCCGGCACGTCCCGAGCAAGGACGACCTACTGCTGCGGCCGCTACGGTCGAGTAGCGCCGGTATTGTCGCGCTGTTCGCCGAGTGTTCCGAATCTGGTGTCACCGCCGGACTCGTCGAGGCGATCCGCACACAGACCTCCCAGATTGACCCGGAGCTTCACTTGCGCTGGCGTGCGGTAATCCGTGCCGTACCCGGAATCCTTGATCGGGTTGCCTTGATCACCGAAGCTGACCGGCAAGTGCTAATCGACCTCGCGGCCGAACGCATGGGTCGTGACCCCGAGCAGGACTGGACACCGGGGACCACGGTCTGCAGCCTCTTGGCGGTGGTCGAGTTCGGCTTTCGGCGTTGGATGAGCGAGACCGACGAGAACGCCGCCCTAATCGACTCCATCGACTCGGCGTTGAAGTCGTATTTGGCCAGTTGGTGATTGGGAATCTGCTTCTGCCGGAGCGCGTGCATGGGGCAGTTGGATCCGGTGCCCGCGCACCTCACTCCTGCGGCCCTCCTCGGCAGGTCGTAAGCGCCCATCATCCCAGTACCATTGCGGCCCTTCGGGCGAAGTGGTGGGGCGCTCTTGGCTTCGCGCCGACGGCACGATCAGTACTGCGATCTCGGCTCGACTTCAGCTCGGCATCCAGCCACGCCTGGAGGACGTCATCGAACTTGCTCTTGGGGGCATTGCAGGTCCTCGGATAGATCTCTTCGAGGGACAGCTGCCGCCACGCCTTGTCGTCGGGTCTGTCCGCAATATTGCGGCGATGCGGACGTGCGGCGCCGACGTCGCAGTCCTCGTCCGCGCCCGAGTGTGACTCTGGAACTGCTCAACCGTTGCGGCCTCAGGCCATAGCGCCGTCTTAAGGCACACCCCGATTCCGGCAGTCACCTGCGCAAATGCCCTGCTTTTGCAGCGTGTCAAGGCTTTCGCCAGGTCGTAGTCACTATCCATGCTCTGCTAAGTCCGAGCTGTTGCGCACCCTCGTCTTGGCCCTGCTCGCGACGCATTCGCCCGACGAGCTGAACCTCGTCCTCGTCGACTTCAAAGGCGGCGCCACGTTCCTGGGCCTCGAGCGGAGTCAGCACGTCGCCGCGGTCATCACCAACCTTGAACAGGAACTGTCACTGGTCGACCGGATGGGCGATGCGCTCCGCGGTGAACTGAACCGGCGCCAGGAACTACTTCGTGCGGCGGGCAACTTCGCGAACGTCACCGAATACGAGCAGGCCCGTGCTGACGGCGCGGACCTGCCACCGTTACCGGCGCTGTTCGTCGTCGTCGACGAATTCTCCGAGTTGCTCGCCCAGAAGCCCGATTTCGCAGAGCTGTTCGTGATGATCGGGCGCTTGGGACGCTCGCTGCACATCCACCTACTGCTGGCGTCGCAACGATTGGAGGAGGGCAAGTTGCGCGGGCTGGACTCGCACCTGTCCTATCGCATCGGTTTGAAGACCTTCTCGGCCAACGAATCGCGCTCGGTGCTGGGCGTCCCTGACGCCTACCACCTACCGAGCGTTCCCGGATCGGCGTATCTCAAGTGCGACTCGTCGTCACCACGACGGTTCAACACGTGTTACGTGTCGGGGCCGGTCGTCGACGAGGTGGACGATGACGAGGGAGTCCCCGGCTCGGTGGGCGGGCCGCGCCGCTCGGGTTGGGTCCTCGACTTTTCGGCTGTACCGCCGACCGAGCCCATTCCCGCACCGAGCGAGCCCAATCTGTCGCCGAGCGAGCCCTTCTTGACGTCGAGCGAGCCCGCTGCGGGTCGAGACCAACCGCGCCGGGCCGGGCCGTCGCTGCTCGACGTCGTCGTCAGCGCGATGGCCGGCCAAGGTTCCCCGGCGCACGAGGTGTGGCTGCCGCCGTTGGACGCGTCGCCGTTCATCGGAGAGCTTGTCGATCCGTTGCCCGGGGAGATGGCAGGTGTCACCGGTGCGCTTCGACTTCCTGTCGGCATCGTCGACCGTCCCTACGACCAGCGTCGAGAGCTGCTCATCGTCGATGTCTCCGGCTCGGCGGGCAACGTGGCCGTCGTCGGTGGACCGCAGGCCGGCAAGTCGACGGCTCTGCGAGGGCTTCTGTGCGCCGCGGCGCTGACGCACACGCCTGCGCAGGTGCAGTTCTACTGCCTCGACTTCGGCGGCGGTGGGCTCGCAAGTCTCGCGGGGCTTCCGCACGTCGGTTCGGTGGCGACGCGCGCCGATCCGGAGCGCATCCGTCGGACGTTCGCCGAGGTGCGCGCGATCATGGCCCGCCGCGAGGACGAATTCGCTCGGCACGGCATCGAATCCATGCGTGAGTTCCGGCGTCGTCGCGACAGCGGTTACGAGACCGTCGACGGGGAGCCGGTCGATCTGCACGGCGACGTGTTCCTCGTTGTCGATGGCATCGGCGTGTTGCGAGACGACTTCGAGGAACTCGAATCCGAACTGTCTGCAATCGCGGCCGGCGGCCTGTCCTATGGGGTGCACGTCGTCGTCACGGCCGCGCGGTGGGCACAGATCCATCCCTCGCTGCGCGACCTGATGGGCTCGCGGATCGAGTTGCGTCTGGGTGATCCGCTCGACTCGGAGATGAGTCGGCGCGACGCCGAACTGGTCCCGGCCAACCGGCCCGGCCGGGGGATCACCGCGGAGGGGTTGCACCTGCTGATAGCCGTTCCGGGATTGGGGCCGAACGAGGGGACCGCTGACCTCGTCGAGGCCGTCGCGGCACAGCACCCCGACGACCATGCTCCGCCGGTGCCGCTCCTGCCCACCAGTCTGGACCTGGTCGCGCTGCGCGAGCACCTCGTCAGCGCCGGGGCCGATCTGCCTTCGGGGGTCGTACCGATCGGCGTCGGCGAATCCGACCTCGCGCCAGTACTGCTCGACTTCACCGCCCGGCCGCACCTGCTGGCGTTC
>CAZVVS010000345.1:0-5566 GCA_964630585.1 uncultured Gordonia sp. | reverse complement strand
AGCGCGTTGACCCCACCCTTCCCGGCGGGGTACCCACTGCCGCCGAACATGCCGTGGGACGCGGCTGATCCGGTCAGCACGATCGACCCTGATCCCTGCTCCGCCATGACCCGGCCCGCGGCCTGCGTGAGCGCGAAGGCACTCATCAGGTGCGCATCGATCTGTTCTTCGAACTGTTCGCGCGTGATGGTCAGGATCGTCGACCCGGGCGGTTCGGCGACGCCGGCGCAATTGATCGCGACGTCCAGCGCGCCGAAGCGGCGCACTGCCGTCGCAACGATCTCCTCGGCGACCTCCGAGGCCGGTCCGACGACCCCGACCGCCTCGACCTCGCCGCCGCCGGCGATCTCGTCGACGGCCGCGGTGACTGCCTCGGCGTCACGACCGTTGATCACCAGCGACGCGCCGGCACCTGCCAGCGCATAGGCGACCGACAGTCCGATCCCCCGCGTCGCACCGGCGACGACGGCGACCCGTCCGCCCAGACCGTTCTCCATGTCAGCCCACCGGGGTGATGGGGATGATCGGAATGGCCCGACCACGGTTGGCGAACTCGAACGTCGATCCGCTGGAGAATCGCACTATCGCGACCTCGTCGGCCTCCCTGTGTGGTTCGCCGCGCACCACGTCGACGACGAGATCGCCGTCGGCGTACGACGCCGAGTCCACGGTCCACCGCGAATCCACGCCGGCCACCATTGCCGCGAGCGGATCGGTGAACTCCGGGGTAAGCAGGTCCATCCATCCGCCGTCGCCGAAGGCCGGCGAATCCTGCGGGATACGGATGCGTACCCCGGCGTCGGTCTCCTCGACGACGACACCGGTGTACTGTGCCGGACCGAGGATCGGGTGTGCGCGCAGCACGGTCGCCAGGTCCGCCGCGGAATCACCGAGCCGCAACGCGTCGCGCAACCTCTCCGAGGCCATCCCACTGATCCCGATGAGTTGGAGCCCGGTGATCCGACGGGCCTGCTCGTCGCGGGAAGCCGCGCTGTGGCCGTCGCGATCGGAGACGCCGCGTCGAAGCACCGACAACCGGAAGCCGATGGCCAGCAGGTGGTGCTGCAGCGCGACCTCCTCGGCCATGCGCACCAGCGCCGTATGGGAGAAGTCGGAGAACACCAGGTCTTCCACCAGGTCACCCCGGTAGTCGACGTGCCCGTCGGTCGCGGTTTGGTCGATCGGGCTCAGCTCCACCGTCGCGGCCGCCGTCTCGAGCACCGGTTTGGTGAACTCGGGCAGTGGCAGCTCTTCGCGGTCGGGCTCGATGGTCACCGTCCACTCGCAGTGCGGCGTGCGGTCCGCGGGCACCCGCGGCGGGCGGTGCACCGGCCGGATCCGGGCTCGACGGTTCGTCGCGATGGCCGTCGCGTCGAAGGTCGGATCCTCGATGTCGTGACACATCGATGTCACGTACTCGTCGCCCATCGGCTCGACGTCCATCAACGCGCCGCAGTGGCTCAGGATGAAGCCGCCGTGGTACTCGTCGTGCACGACGTAGCGGAAGTCCATGAACTGCGGCGGTGCGCCGATGTCGAGCTGCAGGCACTTGAACATGTCGACGACGCCGTCGCCGTCAATGCCCAGTGCCGACCGCATCCGCCCGGTGTACACCGGGCTGGCCGCCATCCACTCCTCGATGGCGACCTCGGTCATCACCTCACGCCCGAAGGCCGAGATGAGGTGGGCCATACCGCTGCGGTCGATCAACTGCCCCGACAGCAGGAGCTCGGGCAGCAGCGTCGCCAACTGCGACGACGAGAAGTCTGCGTACGGCGAGGATGGCCGACGGGCTGTGTCGGTCATCGGGTCACCAGAACTTGTAGGGCGCGGTGCCGAAGTCGTACCAGCCGGGCAGATTGCCCGGCGCGGACTTCTCGACGCGGGCCAGCATCTCGTCGCTCATCGCCTTCTTCGTCAGCATCTCGATGAACAGGGCCGAGACATTGCCGTAGTCGAAGAAGTCACGCTGCCAAGCGAACTCGAAGTTGCCGGCGTACTTGAACCAGCTGCCCTGGATGCCTTCCAGCGCGTAGTTCGTCCCGTCCTCACGAGTCCGCTCGTAAACCTGCTTCCACAGGCCGATCATGTCGCCGGTCTTCTCGTCGATGACCCATGTCTGGTACGGGTAGATCCAGCCGTTCAGACCCTCCATCTCCTGGCCGAGAGCCAAGTCGCGGATCTCGTCGCGGCCGACGGCCATGAAGTCCTTCGTCGGACCGTAGTTCCAGCCGTAGGTGGCGTCCTCGGTGTAGTAGTCGGCGAGTCCGCGCCAGTCGCCGATCTTCTCGGCCTCGATGTTGGCGTCGAGCCAGCGCTGCTTCATCTCCTCGAGTTCGGCGCGGTCGAACGGGCCGAAGCTGGTGCTTGCACTGATTTCAGTCATTCTGGATTCCTTTGGTTGGGAGTGGCGGATCAGTCTTCGACGATCCGCAGGGCTTGGGTCGGGCAGTAGCGGACGGCCGCTTCGACGGCCGGGCGCAGCGATTCGTCGGGCTCCGCGTCGAGGATCTCCACCGAGTCGCGCTGCGCCTCGAACACCTCGGGCGCCTCCATCTCGCACATCCCGTGCCCTTGGCACAGGTCGAGGTCGACTTCGATTCGCATCGGTATCCCCTTCCGCTCAGTCCCGCTGCCGGCGGCGGTAGCGCACCCGGCACGGCTGGGCCAGCTGGACGACCATCTTCGAGTGGTCGTTGTGGTAGGAATCGGGATCTTGTGCCAGCTCGAACTCGTAGTTCTGCAGCAGCACCGAGAAGATCGCCTTCATCTGCATCATCGCGAACTGCGCGCCGACGCAACGGTGGCGTCCGGCACCGAACGGGATCCAGGTCCACCGGTTGATGATGTCGTCCTGGCGCGGGTCGATGTAGCGATAAGGATCGTACGAATCCGCGTCGGGGAAGTCCTCGGGCAAGCGGTTGTTGACCGCCGGCGACACCGCGATCAGCTGGCCTTCTTTGACGACCTCATCCTCGATGGTGAAGTCCTCGCGGACCAGGCGCATCAGGATGATCAGCGGCGGGTGCAGCCGTAGCGCCTCCTTGATACCGGCTTCCAACAGCGGGATCTGGCGCATCGACGCGAAGCTGTACTCCGCCTTGCCCTCACCCTTGTCCTCATAGATGTCGTCGAGCTCGGCGACCACCTCGGCCATGTAGTCGGGGTGGCGCAGCAGCTCCAGGAGCGTCCACGCCGAGGTGCCCTGGGTGGTGTGGTGTCCGGCGAACATCATCGAGATGAACATGCCGGTCACCGTGTCGGCACTGAACATCGGCGTCCCGTCCTCGTTCTTCAACGAGACGAGAACGTCGAGGAGGTCGCGCTGGTCCTTGTCGGTCTCCGGGTTGGCCTCGCGCTCCTCGAGGATCCCTCCGATGAACTCGACGAGCTCGGCGCGCGCCGCGTCGCGGCGACGGAAGCTCTCGATGTCGGCGTTGTAGTCGACGTAGGCGTACGGGTCGGTGCCGCGCTCGAGGTCGTGGTAGATCTCCGAGATCCGCTTGTTGAGGCTTTCCCGGAACTTCCGGCCGATCAGACACGCCGACGACGTGTAGAGCGTCAATTCACCGAACCACTCGAGCAGGTCGATCTCGCCCTCGTCGCCCCAATTGGCGATCATCCGCTCGACCTCGTTGGGGATGGTGACGGCGTGCTGCTTCATGTGCGCACCCTTGAGCGCCTGGTTGTGCAGCGCCTTCGACCGTTCTTCGGGCGAAGCGTCGAACACCACGCCCTCGCCGAAGACCGGCGTCATGAACGGGTACGCCGCGGCTTGATCGAGCAGCTCGTCGGGAGCACGGAAGAACTCCTCGTTGGCCGTCGCACCGGAAACGAGCACGACCTCGCTGCCGGCCAGCTGGAACATGCCGACGTCGCCGCACTCGTTGCGCACGCGCCAGAACAGCTCGATCGGGTCATTGGTCATGTCGTCGAGGTGGCCGTGCTCGCCCTCCCCGCCGGAGACGCGCTTGGGAACTGTCGTCGTAGTCATTTCATAGTGCCTTTCACTGGGCTTCGGGCTGGGGAAGCTTGGTCAGTTTGCCTTCGGCCTCCACCTCGACGACGCGCATGTGCGCGCCGGGTGGCATACCGACGATGGCCTCGATGGCCTGGGCGAGGTTCTCCGGGGCCAGGAAGTTGCCGTGGCGGGCAAGGCCGAAGGAGATCCAGTCGTTAAGCATGTCAGTCGTGTCTTTTTCGTCGAGGTTCATGCCCATCCCGGTGATCGTCTGTCCAGGGCGGATGATGCTGGCGCGCACACCCGTGCCCTCCAGCTCCATCTGCACCGTGGTGACGAGACCGTCGATGCCGGTCTTCGCAGCGACATAGGCCGACGACCAGGGCCGCGGGTGCACCGCGACGTCGGAGCCGATGAATACGAAGTCACCGCGACGGCGCTCGATCATGCCCGGCACGATTGCGCGGTAGAGGCGGTACGCACCGACGAGGTGGATGTCGACCTGTGCTGCCCACGCATCCACCGACATCTCGTGTGCGCGGCCGACGGCGAGGTCGCCGGCGCCGGAGATGGCGACCTCGATCGGGCCGAAGGCGGCTTCCGCCTCGCGTACCGCTTCGATGACGGAATCGTTGTCGGTGACGTCGAGGAAGACGGCGATGGCCTCCCCACCGTCCGCGATGATCGCCTCGGCGGTCTCCTTGCACTTCTCGACGCGCCGGGCACCGAGGACAACGGGGTAGCCGGCGCTGGCAAGCCAGCGGGCGGTCGCCTCACCGATGCCCGACGAGGCGCCCGCGACGAAGACGGGACGACGGTCGGGGTGGGGTTGGAAACGGGGCATCAGCGGGCCTGCACTTTCATCGGGAGGTTGGCGAAGCCGCGCACGTTGACCGAGTGCACGCGCACCGCGTTGTCCAGGTCGATCTCGTAGTCGGAGACACTTCGCGCGACCTCCTCCAACCCGATGTTGGATTCCAGTCGTGCCAGGTGGGCGCCCAAGCAGAAGTGGGTGCCGATGCCGAAGCTCATGAGGTTCTGCGCGACGTCGCGACCGAGGATGTACTGATCGGCGTCGGCACCGAAAACCTCGGCGTCGCGGTTGGCCGAGCCCACGAGGAGCAGGACGCGGTGGGTCGCCGGAATGACCGTGCCGCCCACGTCGTAATCCTCGGCAACGCGGCGCAACACCATCTGCGTCGAGTTGTCGAAGCGCAGGGTCTCCTCGGTCCACAGCGGCACCAGGTCCGGATCGGCGAGTACACGGTCGAGCTGCGGGCGGTTCTCATGCGCCCAGTAGACGGCGTTGGCCAGCAGCTTGGTGGTGGTCTCATTGCCGGCGACGACCATCAGGAACATGAAGCCGACGATGTCGTCGTCGGACAGGCGCACGTTCTCACCGGACTCCTCGTCGACGATCTCGGCGTCGAGCAGGGCCGAGACGAGATCGTCGCCCGGATTCTTGCGACGTCCGGCGAGCAGCTCGTTGTAATACGTGTAGAGGCTCAGGAAGGCGTGGACTGCGGCCTCGGGGACGTCGAGCACCCCCTCCTCGCGGTGGATCAGCAGGTCGGACTGCTCGCGCAGGTAGGCGCGATCCTCGAC
>CAZVVS010000344.1:0-5579 GCA_964630585.1 uncultured Gordonia sp. | reverse complement strand
GCGCTTCGACGACGGGATTCACTGGCAAGCACCGGTAGACGACGGCCAACCTGAAAGCCTGCGTGAGGACGGTTCGCGCGCTGCGTTGCGACGACACGGCGGGCAGCGCCAACAGGAACCGGTCGATCTTCTGTGTGTCAGCTTCGCGCAGGAGGACACCGCCGAGCCCTGGTTTAACGATGTGGTCGACGATGCCCTGGTAGCTGTCTACCGTCGCCGTCGAGCGTGGCTTACCGCCGCGGCCGACTCCTTGCCGGACGTTGACGGTCATCCACGCATCTAGCAGCTGGGCGATGGTGGAATCGGCGGTCAGTTTCGCGTCGCCATCATGTCGTCGTTGTCGGGCGAGCAGCGCGTCCCGCAGTCGGGTTTCCGCCTTCGCGCCGGTTGCGCCGAACGCTTTCACTTGCCGGGTCTTGCCGTCCGCGTCGCGGTATCGGCATCGGGCAAGCCATGTTCCATCGGCTTGTTCAGCGCGGCTGATGCGGCCGTAGGTGCCGATCGCAAGGTGGTGCCTGCTCACTGCTCTGCCCGCATCCGCTCCTCGACCTCGGCAAGCTGGTCGTAAATGCGCTGGGTCCAATCGGCGATATCTTGGGTCCTCATCCTCGGCGCGTTGCCGAGTCTCTGGAATACGTTCTGTGCCTGCGCGAGTTCCTGGAGTAGGGCGTCACGCTTTCGTGCCAAAGCGGTAGCCGTGCCTTGCCTGTCCTCGCCCGAAAACCATTGCGCCGCTTGCCATGCTGTGCGCCGATCGTTCGGCAGAACCTCGGTATCTGCGTCGGGAACACCGGGGTAGAGAAGTTCGATGGGCGGCACTCCGAGCGCCTGCGCGAGCACAACCAACTCCTGCACCGTGATCGACGTTCGTCGGCCGTTCTCAGTTTCCGAGATCGTTGTGCGAGGTATCGGGTGCCCCAACTCTCCAGTCTGATCAGCAAGCCATTGCGCTGACCGTTTCCCTCGCAGGCGCTTCACCTCTGCTCCTATCCGTGCGGTGACATCCTTCGACCATTCTGACGACATGGCGTCAGAATACCTCAATCTGGACGGACCGCCGACGATGTGCTAGACCTGACGTAGCACAGTCGGAATAGATCCGTTCTGACGGCTAACAGTCAAAGGAGCTACGTCCATGCAACCCAACGAACTCGACGCCCTCGGCGTCTCCACCGACCTCACCACCGCCGCACGCGCCCTCGGAATCTCGAAGAGCACCGCCTACGCCTCGGCCCGCGCCGGCACCTTCCCCGTGCGCGTCATCCGCGTCGGCAGCCGCTACGTCGTGCCGACCGCCGATCTGCGCGCGGCACTCGGTCTCGGCGCACCGCAGGACGCCGCGTAGTCATGCGCGAGCAGTTCGAGCACCAGGACCTCGGCCTCGGCTATCCGCCGGCCGATGAGACGGACGACCTACGTCCGAACAAGGGAATGCCCTCGGTTCACTCCGCCAAGAACGACACCGAGGGCGACCACACCACCACCAGCAAGGAGCAGTAGATGCAAGCCCATCCTATCGTCCGCACGCCGCTCGGCCATCGTGTCGAGTCGGTCCTCGGCTACCTCACCAACCGGCACCCCGCCGCCCGGCACGTCGGCCGGTTCGCCGAGGTCCTCGTCGAACTCGAAGACGGCACGTTCACCTTCGAGTGCCTGCCCATCTCGTCGCTGTCGATTGAGGTGGCCTAAATGAGCGCCCCGACCGTCCTGACCGGTGAGCTGCTGGCGCTGGTCGTCGACACGCGCAGCATCATCGCCGACGCGTACACCGCTCTGCACGATGCGAATGGGCGCGGTGTGACGGCCGACGACCTGGAAGCGTTCAGCGTCGCCATGACCACCGTGAAGGCGACGGAGGCCGAGATCCGCAGCAAGTGGTTTTCCCGCGCTGCCAGCGTCACCGTCAGCGGCGTTCATCCCACGCCGACACTCATGGTTACGCCGCGACGCGGACAGCCCCGCCTCATCATCGGGGGCGACCGGTGAGCGGATGGGAGGCAGACGCGCATCTGCTCAACACCTCACGGTGGTCCAACCGACTCGACGAGGCCGCGATCATCGCCCGCTCAGTCGAGCCCGGAACTGGACAGTCGGAGCGTGGTTCTCGTCGGTCACTTATGGCCGACGAGAAGTGCTCGGCATCGAAGTTCGCCGACGCCGCCGACATGTCGAAGACGACCGTGCTGCGCGTCCTGCGCACCTGGGACCGCATGGCCGACGACGGCCATGTTCCACCCCGGGCAGCGCTGAGCCCCGGTGTCCCGGTCGCCCTGGACGGTGTGGACGTGGACCTGTTCAAGAAGCACTATCGCGACGACGCCCCGCAGACGGTTGGCGAGGGCCTCGTCGACGTCCACGCGGCATTGCTCGACGAGGATCTTGACCGAGATGCCCTCGCCGCAATCACGATCAGCATGGACACCTATGGGCAGCTCTACCCGGTGACTGTGTGGCGCAATCACATCGTTGACGGCTACCTGCGTCTCGTCGCCGCCCTGGACATTGCCGAGCACTCGAAACCGGTGGACTTGTACGCCCGGCAGATGCCCGACCATGCCACCGAGCGCCAAGCACTGACTTGGGCGCGCGCCACGCGAATACACCGCCGCTACAGCCCCGAGGACTACCAGCGTCACGTCCTCGATCCCCTGGCCGTTCTGATCGTCGGACGCGAGCGCGGCCTCGACCTAGGCGACGGCCTGCGCAGCTACCGACTACTCACCGAGTGCCGGCGACGCGAACCGTCCACAGCACGCATCGACGGTTACCTCGCAGCACTTGGGGGCGAACAGTCCTGTCGGACGCTCCCCCGGGTAACCGATTGGGAACAGTTCCTCATCACCCTTCCCGACTTGGGGGAAACCGATGGGTAGCCGCCACGAGCCACGCGACGCCGAGGACCGCGCCGACGACGCCGTGATCGAAGCGGCCCGTAACCGAGGGTTTCGTATCGCCGTCCAGTGCGTGCGCTGCAAACACTGGCTGACCAACCCGCGCAGCGTCGAGCAGCACCTCGGCCCGCACTGCCGAACCAAGAAGGAGAGGCCATGACGGCCACGCTCGCCGAGACGGCCGCCGAGTACGCGCGGCGGGGGATCGCCGTCCTGGCGCTGCACCCCGCGCGCAAGGAGCCCGCGGGCGAGGTGTGTCCGCACGGCAATGACGACGCCACGACTGACACCGACCAGGTGCGCGCATGGTGGGAGCACAACCCCGACTACAACATCGGGATTCGGCCACCGCCGGGGTACATCGTCCTCGACGTGGATCCGCGCAACGGTGGGGGCCTGGACCAGCTCGGCGCGGTACCGCCGACGTCGATCGCCAAGACCGGTGGCGGTGGCTGGCATCTGTGGTTCCACTACCGCGGCGCGGTGCGCGGGAACCTCGACGGCGACCGGTCCAGCGGCGTCGATATCAAGTCCAACAGCGGCTATCTCGTCGCGCCGCCCAGCATCCACGACGTGACCGGCAACCGATATCGGTGGATCTCCACTGGCCCGATCGCACCACTGCCCAAGCATCTCGTTCCGCGCGTCGCGATACCCGCCACGACGACACCGGCCGCCCGCACTCCGATCGACGGCGCCGGCAACTTCGCCGGACTCATCCGCACGGCCGCCGACGCCCGACCCGGGAATCGGAACAACGCACTGTTCTGGGCAGCGTGTCGCGCCGTCGAGAACGCCGCCGCCCCCGAGGTGCTCGACCAGCTGCTCGTCGCTGCAATCGCCGCCGGCCAATCGCCGCGCGAGGCCCAAGCAACCATCAGATCCGCTCAACGGAAGGCCACCCAGTGACCAACGCCGCGCCAGACGTTCCCGACTTCCCACCACCACCAGACGACGACGAGGCAACCGGCAAGCCCGCCGGCGACCAGGAGCCCGACGACGGCAAGAAGCCGCGCAAGTCGGTCGCCGCGCAGCTGGTCGAACTCGCCCTCGACGAGTACCAGCTCGGCATGTCCGACGAGGAAGAACCGTACGGTGTGCGCGCCGCACAGCCGCATATCGCGATGCTGCTGCGCGGTGGCCGGACCGGGCTGCGAGCCGAACTCGCCCGGCGCTACTTCGACCAGACCGGCGCGGTCGCCGCACAACAAGCCCTTGCCGATGCGACCAACGTCCTCGAAGGACTCGCCGCCCAAGAACAACCGACACGGCTGTTCCAACGCGTCGCCGCCGACAGCCCCAACGCGTACGTGGATCTCGGCGACACCGACGGCACCGTCATCGAGATCGGCCCGACCGGCTGGCAGTTGACCAACACCGCGCCGGTGGTGTTCGCCCGCACCAAACTGACCGCCCCCGCGCCCCGACCGGTACCCGGTGGGAACCTGGCCGACCTGTGGGACTTCGTCAACATCGCCGAGGAAGACCGCCCGGTGTTGTTGGCCGTCATGGTGCAAGCCCTCATCCAGATCGACGTACCCCACCCGGTACTCGCCTTGTTCGCCGAACAGGGCTCGGCGAAGTCCTCGACCGCGCGCGTGCTGGTCGACCTGCTCGACCCGTCAGCGGTGCCACTGCGCCAAGCACCCCGCGACGCCGACAGTTGGGTCACCGCCGCGGCCGGCAGTTGGGTCGTCGCCCTGGACAACCTGTCCGGGCTGCCCGGCTGGCTCTCGGACTCGCTGTGCCGCGCTTCCACCGGAGACGGCAACGTCAAACGCGCCCTGTACTCCGACGCCGGGCTCGCCGTCGTCAAGTTCCGCCGGGTGGTGATCGTCAACGGCATCGACGTCGGTGCGCTCGCCGGAGACCTCGCCGATCGCACGGTGGTCGTCGACCTGCTGCGCATCCCGCGCGCCCAGCGCCGGGAAGAATCGGAACTTAATCTCGCTTGGTCCAAATACAGGCCCGCGATCTATGGAGCGCTGCTCGACCTCGCCGCCAACGTGCTGCGCAGGCTGCCCGAGGTCCGGCTCGACGAGTCTCCGCGAATGGCCGACTTCGCGCGCGTCCTGGCCGCCGTCGACGCCCAGCTCGGCACCCAGGGGATGGGGCGCTACACCGCGCGCGCCGGTCGGCTCGCCGAGGACTCCCTCACATCCGACTCGTTCATCGCCCACATGGTCGCCACCCGCTACACCGCTGACGGCCGCACGTCCGGCGAAGTCCTCGACGACCTCACCCCGGACAGCAAGGAATGGCGACGCCCCCGCGACTGGCCCAAGAACGCCCGCGCGGTCACCGGGCTGTTGCGGCGTCACGCCCCGGCGCTGCGCGCCACCGGCTGGACCGTCGAAGATGACAAGGGCAACAACCACCGCAACCGCCTGCAATGGTTCATCGGACCCATGTCAGGGGAGAAGGAAGGAAAAACAGACTCGCAAGACTCGCGACACTCGCAGCAAGCCGCTGACCAGCACGAACAGAGCGAGTCGGGCGCGAGTCAGAGCGAACCTGCTGACTCGCAACACTCGCGTTCTAACTCGCGCGCGAGTCAGCGCGCGAGTCACGCGAGTCAAGCAGTTACGCATGACTCGCAGCCCGAGGCCACTAAACCCGCTGGTCAAAACCCCGGCACGAATGTCGCGAGTATCGCGAATGTCATTTGCGGGCAATCTCAGGTCCTCG
>CAZVVS010000343.1:0-5612 GCA_964630585.1 uncultured Gordonia sp. | reverse complement strand
GGGCGATGTCGACGGCGTAGTTCTCCTGTTCCTCCCCGTCGGGCCCGGGCCCGTTATGGGTGAACAGGAAATAGCCGCGTCCGTCGATGACCGCGTGGTCGACCTCGTACTCGACGCCGGCCACTCGCGGTGCAAGGCTCACCGGTTCGGCCGTCGGGTCCGACGTGGGGATGGCGTACACCTGCGAGGTCGTCTTGGATCCGGCGCCGATGAACAGGTACTCGCGACTCCGAGAGCCACCCATACCCACCCAGAACCCCTCGTCGGGCTCGTGGAACACCCGGACGGGGTCACCCGGCTCGGCCAAGTCGCGGCGCCACACGGTGTCGGGGCGCCACGCGTCGTCGACGGTTTGGTAGTAGACGTAGCGGGCATCACGCGACCAGATCACCCCGCCCGTGGTGTCGCTGATCGTCTCGGACAGCTCCTCACCGGTGTCGAGGTTTCGGAACCGCACCGTGTAGCGCTCATTGCCGACGACATCGGTGCTGAACGCCAACCACGTTCCGTCCTCGCTGACCGACAGTCCACCGAGGCTGAAGAAGGAATGGCCCTGCGCTTCGACGTTGCCGTCAAGCACGACCTGCTCCCCCGGCAGCGGCGCGCTCGGGGTGACCTGTGGCGGATCCCAGTCATCGGCGGAGCGGATCGGGCAGCGCACCGAGATGCCGTACTGCAGGCCCTCCTTGGTGCGCGAGTAGTACCAGTAGCCGCCGGTGCGCGTGGGCACCGACATGTCGGTCTCCTGGGTCCGCGACTTGATCTCGCCGTACACGGCGTCCCGCAGCGGCTTCAGGTGCGCGGTCTGCGCCTTGACGAAGTCGTTCTGGCCCTCGAGGTAGGCGATCACCTCGGGATCTTTCTTATCGGCCATCCACGTGTACTCGTCGACGACGGTGTCGCCGTGGTGGACGCGGTGCACCGGGATCTTCTTGGCCACCGGCGGGCGGATCTGGCCCTCCGTCGTCTGGTGTTCCGCGGTCATCTAGTCGGCGCCTTCCGCGTCGGGCCAATCGGCGAAGGACAGTTGCGACAAGCGCTCGTAAGCCTCGATGTAGCGGGCCCGGGTGCGGGTCGCCACCTCCCCGGGAAGCGGAGGCGGAGGAGTCTCAGATTTGCGGTCCCAACCCGACTCCGGCCCGGTCAACCAGTTGCGCACGATCTGCTTGTCGAAGGACGGCTGCACCTGCCCGGGGACATAGGTGGCCGCGTCCCAGTAGCGCGACGAGTCCGGGGTCAGGACCTCGTCGGCCAGCACCAGCGACCCGTCGGGCGCCTGGCCGAACTCGAACGTGGTGTCGGCGAGGATGATCCCGCGGCTGGCCGCCAAGTCGGCACCCCGGCCGTAGACGTCGAGTGTCGCCGCCCGGAGGTCGCTGGCGAGGTCGGCGCCCACGAGGCTCACCACCTGCTCGTAGGTGATGTTCTCGTCGTGGTCGCCCAACTCGGCCTTCGATGCCGGGGTGAAGATCGGCTCGGGCAGCTTGTTCGCCTCCCCGAGCCCCGCCGGCAACGCGATCCCGCAAACCGCGCCGGTCGCGTTGTAGTCCAACAGCCCCGACCCGGTCAGGTACCCGCGTGCCACGCACTCGACGGCCACCATCGGCAGGTCGTGCACCACCATCGAGCGCCCGAGCACCGAACCGGGGATCCGTTCGTCGGTGGGCCCGCCGGCCAGGTGGTTGGGCACCCCCAGGTGCTCGAACCAGAAGAAGCTGGTCGCGGTGAGAACGCGGCCCTTGTCGGGGATCGGGGTGTCCAGCACGAAATCGTAGGCGCTGATCCGATCGGAGGTGACCATGAGCAGCGTCTGATCATCGATCCGGTAGATGTCACGGACTTTGCCCGACGCGACGTGCGCGTAGGAATCCAGGTCAGGGCGCATACACCGAGCCTATGGTCTGCCCGGCCCCGGCGGGCGGTCGGGTCGCCGCTACCGAATCGGCCCCTACAGAATCGGTGCCGGTGCGTATTGCGCAGCGTCGGGGTAGCGCGCGATCAGCTTCTCCGCCGCGGTGACGACGTCGGCGACCTGCGCCTGCGCCGCACCGGTGAACGCGGCCTTGTCGGCCAGCGCCGCATCGAGCTGGGCCCGGTCGAGTGGAATCCGATCGTCGGCGGCAAGGCGGTCGAGCAGATCCGGGGTAGCCCCCTGTTCGCGCATGGCCAGAGCGACGGCGACCGCGTTCTCCTTGATCGCCTCGTGTGCGGTCTCGCGGCCGACGCCGGCGCGCACCGAGGCCATCAGCACCTTGGTCGTCGCGAGGAAAGGAAGGTAGCGGTCGAGCTCGTTGGCAATCACCGCCGGGTAGGCGCCGAACTCGGCGAGCACGGTCAGGAAAGTCTCCATGAGGCCGTCGATCGCGAAAAACGCATCCGGCAGCGCGACGCGGCGCACCACCGAGCAGAACACGTCGCCCTCGTTCCACTGCGCCCCGGCCAGCTCGGCCACCATCGAGCCGTATCCGCGCAGCACCACGGCCAGGCCGTTGACCCGCTCGCAGCTGCGGGTGTTCATCTTGTGCGGCATCGCCGACGAGCCCACCTGGCCGGGTTGGAATCCCTCGGTCACGAGTTCGTGGCCGGCCATCAAACGGATCGTCATCGCCAATGACGACGGTGCGGCGGCGAGTTGGACGAGCGACGACACGACGTCGTGGTCGAGCGACCGCGGATAGATCTGCCCCACCGACGTCAGCGCCGACGAGAAGCCGAGGTGACCCGCGACGAGGTCCTCCAGTTGCGCCAGCTTGGCGGCATCCCCGTCGAGCAGGTCGAGCATGTCCTGGCTGGTCCCCATCGGCCCCTTGATGCCGCGCAGCGGGTAGCGAGCGATGAGTTCTTCCAGGCGCGTCAGCGCGATCATCAACTCGTCGGCGGCGCTGGCGAAGCGCTTGCCCAGCGTCGTCGCCTGCGCCGCGACGTTGTGGCTGCGCCCGGCCATCACCAACGTCGAGTGTTCGGCGGCGCGTGCCACGATGCGGGCGAGCATCGCGACGCCATGAGCGTGCACATGCTGCAGCGATGCGAAGATCTGCCACTGCTCGACGTTCTCGGTGAGGTCGCGGCTGGTCATCCCCTTGTGGATGTGCTCGTGGCCGGCCAGCGCATTGAACTCCTCGATGCGGGCCTTCACATCGTGGCGGGTCACCTTCTCCCGGGCGGCGATCGAGTCGAGGTCGACGTCGTCGACGACCTCCTCGTAGTCGCCGATCACCCCGTCGGGAATGTCGATGCCGAGTTCTTTCTGCGCCCGCAGCACCGCGATCCACAACCGGCGCTCGGCCGCGATCTTGGCACGCGGCGACCAGATGTCGGCGAGCTCCGTCGACGCATAGCGCGAGGCGAGGACATTGGCGATTTCGGGTTTGGCCACGTCGGCCAGTTTAGTTGCAGCTGGTGGCGACCGGCTCCAGGGCCGGGGCGAGGATGTCGACGACCTCGACGATGGCGTCGGCGACGCACCCGGCCGGATCGGCGGGAGCCTGGTCGCCAAGGGAGATCCACTCCAGCAACGCGCCGTCCTCGAAGGCCACCAGCTTGTGGACCTGCTCGACCGAGTGGTGCCGCTTGGACTTCGCCAGCACCTGCGCCACCACGCTGGCCACCTGGTCATGTCGCTGGGTGACTATCTCGGCAAACTCGGGGTGGCGCACGGCCAGGACGAACAACTCGCACCGGGTCACCAGCCGCGTCGTGGACCAGTCCCCGACGAGGACGCCGGCGATGGCATCGGCGGTGTCGCGCGCGCTCCGCGCGCACTCGGGCAGTGCGCGGCAACGCTGCTCCATCGCCGTCGCGTCGACCTCGCAGGTGTACTGGACCGCCGCCCGCAACAGGTCGGTCAGCGAGTTGAAGTAGTACGTCGTAGAGGCGAGCGGAAGCCCTGCCTCTTGGGCCACGGCCCGGTGTCGGACCGCTTCATGGCCGTATTCGGTCAGGATCGCACCGGCTGCCTCGGCGAGCAACTGGCGGCGTGCCAGCCCTTTGGGCGTCGCGGGAGCCATGCGAGTCATCGTGCCAAAGCGACACCGTGTGCCGTGGCGCTTTGCTCCGGTTACAGCGCGAAGCAGAAGCCGCCCGCACCGTACCCGCGGTGCACCCGGGCGATCGTGTAGTTGGACCGCTTACCGCCCTGCACGGCGTAGAGCTGCCGGATTCCCTCGCGCTGCGGCACCCAGGTGACCGAGGCCGTAGCTCCGCTGGCGTAGGCGGAACCGATGTAGATCGGCGCGTTGCTCCCGGGCTTCTTGTCCCAGAACGTGACTTTGCCCGAGGCGTTCACCGGAACGCTCATGGAGTAACTGCAACCGGTGCCGTACGCGTTCGACGAGAACCCCCACCCGGCGTCGACCCGCCCACTGGGCACCGCGTTCGCCGTCGCCGCTCCCAGCGCCGTCATGGCAAGGCAGGCCACGGCAACACTCGTGACGGCCTTCTTCGTCGGCGTTGATGCAAATCCCACGGGATTCCCCTCCTGAATCATGTGCGCCTCAGGCTAGCCCAGTGCGGCCCCGTACGAGTCCCGTTGTCTCCAGTGCCGTAGGCGGGCTAGACCTTCGGCGTCGCCCGAGCGATGAGCGCGGCGGTGTCCACGCCACCACCCAGCGTGCCGTAAACCGAGCCCCACGACCCATCGAGACGGCTGTTGACGTAGGCATCGGCGACGGCTGGGTGGCCGTGACGGATCAACAATGACGCCGACAGCAACGACGCGAGCCGCCCGACGATATCGCGCGCCCGGTACTCGAGGGTCGACATGTCGGCGAACGAGCTCTTCACCGCCGCGAGCGCATCGTCGTAGGCACGGTCCGCACCTGTCGCGGCGTCGAGCTCGTCGAAGAGGACCTCAAGGGTCTGCGGCTCGCGGCCGACCGCGCGCAGGGTGTCGAGCGCGGCAACGTTGCCCGAGCCCTCCCAGATCGACATCAACGGCGACTCGCGGAACAGCCGCGGCATCCGCGAATCCTCCACGTATCCGTTGCCGCCGAGGCATTCCAGCGCCTCGGCGGCGTGCATCGGCGCGCGTTTGCAGATGAAGTACTTGCTGATCGCCAGGCTGATGCGGCGCAGCTGTGCCGACCGCTCATCGTGCAGAGCACGATCGGTGAGGTCGGCGAGCCACAGCGCGGTCAGTGTCGACGCCTCCGCGTCGACGTGGAGATCGGCGAGGACGTTGCGCATCAGAGGCTGGTCGACGAGTCTGGCACCGAACGCGCTGCGGTAGGCGGCATGGTGGGCGGCGGCGGTGGTGCCGTTGCGCATGACCGCGGCTGATGCGGTGGCGCAGTCGAGGCGGGTCATATTGACCATCTCGATGATGGTGCGCACGCCGCGGCCGGGTTCACCGACGAGCCACCCGACGGCGTCGTGGTACTCGACCTCGCTACTGGCATTGGAGTGGTTGCCGAGCTTGTTCTTCAGGCGCTGCAGCGCGATGTTGTTGCGCGAGCCGTCGGGCAGGATGCGCGGGACGAAGAAGCAGGAAAGTCCCTCCGGCAGTTGCGCGAGGACGAGCAGCAGGTCCGAGTTGGGTGCCGAGGTGAACCACTTGTGCCCGGTGATCAGGAAACTACCGTCCGGCTGGGCCACCGCGGTCGTCGTGTTGGCCC
>CAZVVS010000342.1:0-5632 GCA_964630585.1 uncultured Gordonia sp. | reverse complement strand
CAACAGGTTTCCCGGAGGGAAACCTGTCAATGTGTGCGCGCCGGACCTGCCGTTCCCCGCCGACGAACGGGGGTGTGGCGGTGGCGCTTCGGGGGGAGCCGTCCCGGCGGGTGAGGGTCATCGGCCGACGGCCTGACCGGGAGCGCTAGCGCCGTTGGACGGACGCGCTGGTCCGTGTTGGAGGCGGTCCAGTCGAGCGGTCAGCGATGCCACGTTCGCTGAGTGCCCTGCTGCTTCGGCGACCCGGCTGAGGTGCTCCCCGAAGATCCGCTCGTGGGCATCCCGGGTCCACCGCGGCACCCGGTCGAGCTGTCGAGGACTGAGGGGCCCGACCTGGCGGTACACGTCGAACCCAGCGCCGTCGGGATCCAGACGACCAAGCCGGAACTGGACGAGTCGTCCCAGCATGTTCGCGAACCGACTGTTGTCACCGACGTTCACACCGAGACCTAGTGACCTAGACAGGTCGCTGGCTTCGACTACGGCTGGCACCTGCTCGCGCCACAGCGTCGGCATTCGACGCAGGAACAACGTCGAGCTGGGACCGGCGACGGCCGACCAGCACTGTTCGACATAGGGGTGAGTCAGGTCGAACCCGACGCGCTGGACGCGAGCGTCGGGGTGGTCGACCGGGGTGAAGCGAAGGATCCGATCACGTTCCATGCCCCCGTAGGCCCCTCCGCAGCGGTTGCAGCGCGCGGCGTCAACGACGAAATCCGCCAAACAGGAGGTGGGGCGGGAGGCGCGGCCACCCGGAGCGGAGACCATCTGCGAGAAATCTTCGAAACAGGAGATCGAACGGGAGGTCTCGCGGGAGGTGCCCCGCGGACCCTGCTGGTGCTCAACGACACCAGGAGGCTTCCGATGGCACAGATCCTTCGATCCCTGAACGAGGAGTGGTCGGCGCTCGCCGACTCTCCACCGGCTCGACGGGCGCTCATGCGCTGGTCGGCCACCTACCCGGTCTTCCTGCCGGCGTCGGATCTCGACGGCGTGATCACCCTCGGCTTCGACCCCGAGGATGGTCCCGAGGTTCGGCGGGCCCTGGCGGCCCTCGCCCCCACCGATCAGCTCGCCGCTCGGACGCTGCTCCAGGAGCTGCTCGGCGGGCTGTGCAACCTCGCCCGTCGGGTCGGCCGAGACGATGAAGCGGTCGACGATGTCGTCCGGCTCGCCTGGGAGCGCATCCGCACCTACCCGACCCGCCGTCCCGGATCGGTGGCGGCCAACATCCTCTTGGACGTCCGCAAGCGCTACCACCGCGAGCAGGACAAGGCGAAGCGGCGCTATCCCGCCGGTGCGGTCGTGGAGGAGCCATCGGCAGAGGAGCGCTACATCAGCCAGTCCTTCGTCGAGGATCTGATCGAGGCCAGCTCTGCAACCGGCATCTCCGACGACGTGCTCGCAACGATCCTCAGGAGCCGGGTCGCGGGCGAGTCCATGGCCGAGCTCGCCGCAGAGCAGCAGGTCTCGATCAAGGTGCTGTGGCACCGCCGCTGGCGGGCGGAGGCCCGACTTCGCGAGCTGCCGCTGGCGAGCTGAGGTGACCGGCTCATGTCCGTGCGTGGGAGCGAAGTGCCAAGGCGCCGAGCAAGACCAACGATGGCTCGCTACTCTGAGTGGCGGTCTCGACTCGTCGAAACCCGGTATCGTCCGTCTGACCGTTACGGGACGGACCTCCTCCCCCCGATGCGCGGCGTCGATGCGGCGCTGATGCCGCTCGGTAGTCGCCAGGCGTCGGTCTCGTGCGTGTCGGGGAAGGTTATTCCCGAACGAGGAGGCGAGGCCGTGGCCCAGTCCGATCGAACCGCTCTAGCAACCGTGAACCAGCGCTCACGCATCTTGCTGGTCACGGTCGCCTGCTCGCTGGCCATCTTCGGGACCTCGTGCTCCAGCGATGACGCCGCGACGACCGCCACCACCACGACGACGGAAGCACCGTCCTCCTCGACCACGGAGACGACGACGGACACATCGTCCTCCACGGAGACACCTACCCCGTCCACCTCCACCACGTCGTCGACACCGAGTGGTCAGAGCATTGAGGACGAGATCGTCGCTCGTTACATCGCGTACTGGGACGCTCGTTTCGCTGCGAACACGGGAACGCCGAACCCCGACGACCCTGCCCTGAGAGAGTACGCAACAGGTGCTCAGCTCGACGCCGTCGTCGCTGAAACCAGGGCGAACCTCGAACAAGGCCGAGGCTTCCGGCCGGCGGACGACCCCGCAGACATCCAGTGGGTGAACGTCATCGAAGTCGAGGGCGACCACGCCGTCGTGCAGGAGTGCGTCGTCACCGACGGCGTGATCTTCAACCGAGACACGGGCGAAGTCATCGACGGCGAGGTCTACACGCAGAACGTCCGAGGAGAACTGCAACGCGTAGATGGGGCCTGGAAGGTGTCCGCGGCCCGCCTCATCCAACAGTGGGAAGGAGTCGCAGGATGCGCTCACGACTCGTAGCAGCGCTACTCGTCGCGCTGGTCGTCGCCTCGCTCCCGGCCGGTCGAGCTTGGGCAGGTGAGCGGCCCGACGGTGATGGCGGCGCGTTCATCGACCCCGGCGGTGATCCGACGGCAGTGGCCGGCGAGGGTGGGTCCGGTGGCGCTGGCGGCTCCTCTGGCGGTGGTGGCGGATCGGATGAGCCGTGCTACTGGCGCGTGGTGATCGAGGACGACTTCCAGTTCGCCATCTATGAGGTCGACTCCCTCACGACCTTGCACTCGGCAACCGGCCGGTGGCTCGAACGCTGGTGCGATGGCATCGGCGCAGTGGCTACCGGTGAGTACTTCGCTGTCCCCGAGGGAGGCCTCGCTGACCCGTACCAGCTCGCGCTCGACGCACTGGAGTCGGTGCAGATCGCCGGCCCTGCTATTCGTACGAGCCCCTCGGAGAACGGTCGGTTGTACGTCCAGGTCCCGACCTGGCTCTGGCTCGATCCGAGTTGGTGGCAGCCCTATGAGGCGACTGCGAACACGGGACGTGTCTGGTCGACGGTCCGAGCCACGCCGGTCGCGACCTCCTGGAACCTTGGCGACGGGCGCAGCGTCTCTTGCCGAGGTCCGGGTACCCCGTGGCGACCGGGGCTGGCCGACGATGCGACGGACTGCACCCACACCTATCGCCAGTCCTCAGCGCGCGAACCAGGCGGAACGTTCGACCTGGAGGCGACGGTCACCTTCGAGGTCTCGTGGACATCGAACGCGGCTGCTGGTGGGACGCTCCCGGCGATCTCGCGCACATCGACGCTCGATGTCGAAGTCGGTGAGATTCAGGCGATCGGGACGCGAGGAGGTCGGTAGCGAGATGGCGTCTCCACGTACCTCCCCCCGTACTGCGATGCCGTCGTCCAACGGCCAGGGGTCCCGACCATCGGTAGCGGTTCAGCCTCCCGGTCGACGCGTACGGATGCCCGAGGTCGCGATCGGCGTGTTGATCACCGTGGTCTTCGGCCTCGGAGCGGTCCTGTGGCACTTGAGCGCCGTAGAGAAGGTGCCGGCCTTGGTGGTTGCGACCGACGTTGCCCGAGGGGATGCCATCAGCTCCAGTGACATCCGGGTCGCGTACGTGTCGAGCGACGACGCCCTCGCTCGGTTGGACAGCTCGCAGCTCGACCGGGTCGTCGGCCGGATCGCTCTGGTCGACCTCGCGCCAGGAACGGTCATCACGCCCGCGATGGTGGACGAGGCCGCGGCGATCGAGCCTGGCGATGGCGTTGTCGGCCTCTCCCTGGACCCGGGCGCGTATCCGGCACGCGGACTGGCCCCAGGAGATCGGGTGAACGTGGTCCGCACGGCGGACGCCGCCGATGTCGACGAAGAACCGACCGTCGTCGCTCGAGCTGCCACCGTGTACGCCGTCGACGAACTGGCCAGCGACCGTCTCTTGGTGTCGGTCTTGACCTCCGAGGGCGATGCCGAAGCCGTTGCCTCCGCGGCCGGCGCTGGTGGCTTGCGACTCGTGCTGGTGTCGCCATGAAGATCATCGGCTTGGCTTCGGTCCGTGGCGCACCGGGCGTGACCACCACGTCGCTCCTCCTGGCTTCTGCCTTCCCTGGCTCGCCGGTGGTCGAGGCAGACCTCGACGGGGGTGTGCTCGCTGTGCGCTACCGCCTTGGCAGAGAACCAGGGCTGACGACCTTCGCTGCGAGCGGCACCGGAGACGGAGGAGGATGGCGGCCCCACGCGCAGGACGCCGGCGGCATCCCCGTCTTGGTCGGACCGGACGCTCCGGGTGCCGCAGCCGCACTGTGGCGGACGGCTGGTGAGCGGATCACCCACCAACTCGTCGCCGCCGATGGTGTCGCCATCGTCGATGCCGGACGTCTCCGATCGCCGGTGCCCATCGTGGCTGCGGCGGACCTCATGGTCCTGGTCGTCAACCCGGTCGGTGAGCAGCTCGTCGCGTTGACCCACCTCCTGCCGACCTTGGCCCAGGCGGTTCGAGGTCGGCTGGGCGTTCTGGTCGTCGGTGACGGCCCCTATCGCGTCGCCGACGTCGAAGGCGGTGTCGGCGTGCCCGTGCTGGGCGTGCTCCCCGATGACCGCGGCGCCGCTGAAGCTCTCCGCGATGGGGGTTCTCGCTCCCGGCTCTCGCGCTCTCGGCTCGTCCGGGCCGCGAGCTCGCTCGGCTCAGAGGTCGCTGCTTCGCTGCTCGAACCTGCCGGGGCGGTGGCCAGATGACTGCGGCGCTGAACGGTCGGGCGGTGTGGCAGCACGACGATCTCGACGCTGCTCTCGTCGCCGAGTTGCATCATCGCGTCGGAGAAGCCCTGACCGCTGCCCACGTCGCTCACGAGGAAGCGGGCCGCGGGCGGATGTCGCCGGCGGATGAGCGTGCGTTGGCCCGAAAGCTGATGGCCGACGAGCTGCGGCGCCTCGCGGCAAGCGCGTACAGCGATGGTCGCGATCCGCTCGACGAACGAGCCGAGGAGAAGGTGGCCGCGGCGGTGCTCGACCGCATCCACGGTCTGGCTCGTCTTCAACCGCTGCTCGACGACCCCGAGATCCGAGACATCCACATCTCTGGGGCGTCGAGAGTGTGGTTGAACCTCCGCGACGGCACCAAGGTGCGCGGCCCGGTCGTGGCGGACTCTGACGACGACCTGGTGGAGCTCATCGCCACTGCTGCCCGTCGGATCGGTCGCAGCGAACGTCGCTGGGACCACGCACATCCGGAGCTGAACCTTCAGCTCCCGAACGGGGACCGGCTCCACGCCCTCATGGCCGTGTCAGGTCGTCCGACGGTGTCGATCCGTCGCCACGACTTCGACATCCACCGCGTCGACCAGCTCGTCGAGCTGCGGGTGTGCGACGACCTGCTCGCGAACTTCCTGTCGGCAGCGGTGCGGGCCAGGGCCAACATCATCGTGGCCGGAGGAACCGGGACCGGTAAGACGACGACGTTGCGGTGTCTCATCAACGAGATCCCACCGGAGGAGCGACTCATCACCGTCGAGGACTCTCTGGAGATCGGCCTCGAGCGCTTCGAGGACCTCCACCCCGACTACGAGACGCTCGAAGCGCGCGACGCGAACACCGAAGGGGTCGGCTCGTTCACTTTGGCGGAGCTGGTCCGCTCGGGGCTGCGGATGGACCCGCAGCGCGTCATCGTCGGCGAGGTCCGCGGG
>CAZVVS010000341.1:0-5635 GCA_964630585.1 uncultured Gordonia sp. | reverse complement strand
CACCACGCGTGACTCACGCCGATCCGAAAGTCCACCACCCCGCGGGGCACTGTCGACCCTCTAATCCGCAGGTCCTCGGTTCGAGCCCGAGAGGGGGCACCCACGCCTCGTGTAATTGCTGCGAAGAACCCGCAAAACGCCCATAGCGGAGCCCCTTTCGAGTTTGAAATAGGGCAATCCGCCCACCGCTGCGACACCGTGTATCTGTCGATCACCACCCGTTTCGTCCGCTGACGTATGCTGGCCTGCCGTTACCTTTCCGGCCTGCAGTATTGGGGGACCCCATGTCACGATTTGCGCCGCCCGAAGCCGTCGTCCTCATGATGATGGAGTCTGACGACTACCCCATGCACATCGGTGCGATGCAGCTCTTCCGTCCGCCGGCCGGCGTCGACGATCTGGCTCGCCAGATGTACGACGCCATGCTGACGCAGACCGACGTTGAAGCCATGTTCGCGACGCACCCGGCGCTGACCCGCCGGGGCCGGTCGATCCTGCGGTGGGATTCCGAGGAAGAGATCGACATCGACTATCACGTGCAGTACGTGTCGCTACCCGAGCCGGGCGGCGAGCGGGAACTGATGGAACTCGTGAGCGAGTTACACGCCGGCCAACTCGACCGCAGCAAGCCGCTGTGGCGGTGCTACGTCATCGACGGACTCGCCGACGGGCGGTTCGGGACCTACTTCAAGGTCCATCACGCGCTCATCGACGGGACGTCCGGTGTGAAGATGTCGCAGCAGTCGTTGAGCGCCGATCCGAACGATGATCGGATTCGGGCGATGTGGGCGAAGCGGCCCGACCAACGCAGGACGGGCGCGGGTGCCGACCGGCGTCAGGCACTCGGTCCGGCGAAGACGCTGGCACACATGCGCGAGTCGTACCGGTCGATCCGGGCTGCAGCGCAAGACCGTCGGCTGTTGCCGTTGAATCGTGCCCCGCGCACCGTCTTCAACGTTCCGAGTGGCCCGTCCCGCATCTGTCGGGTGGCCTCGTTCCAAACGAGTCGCGTGAAGGCGGTGGCCGACGCCGCGGGGGTGACGTTTAACGACGTCGCGCTGACGATGACCTCCGGTGCGTTGAACGCCTACCTCACCAACCGGAACGCGCTTCCCGCCGAGCCGCTCGTCGCGATGGTGCCAGTCAACATCCGCGACGAGGACGATGTGGTCGGCGCGAACATGTTCGGCACGGCACTGTGTAATTTGGGGACCCATCTCGACGATCCGAAGGACCGGCTGGAACTCATCCACGCCTCGATGAAGCACAACATCGCGCTCATCCGGTCGCTGTCCAAGGACGTCGCGATCCATGTGGCGGGACTCGTCAACGTGCCGATCAGCGGCCAGCGCGGTCTGCGGCGCAGGGTTCCGCCGACATACAACCTCGCCATCTCCTATGTCCGCGGCCAGGAGGAGCCCCTGTACCGCCGGGGTGCGCTCCTAGAGGACGTGTACGGCTTCGTTCCGGTGTTACGCGGTACGACGCTCAACGTGGCGCTGTTCGCAACCAGCGAGCACCTCGACTTCGGCCTCGCCGCCTGCGCTGACACGGTGCCCGACCTCGATGTGCTCACCGTCGGGCTCGAAACGGCGTTGACGGACCTCGAGCGCGCGGTCGGCCTGTGACCGACGACCGCGTCGTCGTTCGGGGAGTCGGCAAGTCGTACGGCGACGTCCCCGCGCTGCGCGACATCAGCTTCACCGTCGCTGCCGGTGAAGTGGTCGGTCTGCTGGGGCCTAACGGCGCGGGCAAGTCGACGACGGTCGACATCCTCTCGACGTTGACGTTGCCCGATGCCGGCGAGGCCAGGGTCGCCGGCCACGACGTCGTCGCCGAACCCGGCAAGGTGCGCGAGGCGATCATGGTGACCGGTCAGCAGGTGGCCGTCGACGACATGTTGACCGCTCGGCAGAACCTGGTGATGTTCGGCCGACTTCTCGGGCTGACCAAGGCGCGGGCGCAGCAACGTTCTGCCGAGCTGCTGCACGAACTGGCCCTCGAGGAGGCTGCGGACAGGCAGGTCAGCACCTACTCGGGCGGGATGCGGCGCCGCGTGGACCTCGCGTGTGGGCTGATCATCGCGCCCGACGTCGCATTCCTGGACGAACCCACCACCGGTCTGGATCCTCGCAGCCGGCAGAGCATCTGGGACCTGGTCGCCGGATTCAAGGACGCCGGTATCGCGACCCTGCTGACGACCCAGTACCTGGAGGAGGCCGACGCGCTCTGCGACCGGATCGTGCTGATCGACGGGGGCACAATCATCGCCGAGGGCACCGCCGACGAACTCAAGCAGCGCACCGGAAGTGACCAGGTCGTGATCGTGCTGAAGGACCCGGCCGATCGTGCCGCCGCGATCGCCGCACTCGGTTTGCTCGTGGTCAAGGCCGACAGTGCGGACACGATCGTGATACCGGCGCCCGACGGCGCGGATTCCCTCATGGGCGCGATGCGCCGGTTGGACGCCGCCGGTATCGCGTTGACCGACGTGACCCTGCGTCGGCCATCGCTGGACGACGTCTTCTTCGCATTCACCCGAGAGCGGTGACGTGACCGCGGCGGCAATGGGGCGTCCGAGACGGTCGGCGATCAAGCAGTGGTGGGTGCTCACCCTGCGGGTCATCGCGCCGACGTTTCGCACCGGCGAGTTCTTCGTCGCGATCGCGATGTCGATCGCCTTCACCGTGAGCCTCTACATTCCGCTGAAGCAGATCATGGGCCACGTCGTGCATGGCAGCTACGCGCAGTGGATCATGCCCTCGATCTGTATGCAGGCGATCTACTTCGCGGCGATGTCGGGAGCGCTTCGGTCCGCGACCGATTCGGTGGACGGGATCAACCGCCGCTTCGCGTCGATGCCGGTGCCGCGGGCGGCGCCGATGGCAGCGCGCATGTCGGCCAATTTCTACCGCTGCAGCATCGCACTTGCGACGGCGATCGTGTGCGGACACGTGATCGGCTTCCGGTTCTACCGCGGGCCGTTGTCCATCGTCGCGTTTTGCGCGGTGGTGCTGGTGATCGGCATGGTGCTGGCGTTGGCCGGCGACCTGGTGGGAAAGGTGTCCACCAACCCCGAGGCGACGACGCACATCCTGCTGCTGCCCCAGCTGGTGTTCGCCATGCTGTCGGTGGGCCTGCAACCCGTTGACCAGTTCCCGGCGTGGCTGCAGCCGGTGGTCCGCAATCAGCCCCACTCGCAATTCGTGTCCATCCTCCGGGCGATCGCGGGGAATGCCGAGGGAACCACGGCGACGCCGAGCTTGTCGGTGATCGGCCCGGGTCTGCTGTGGCTGCTGGGCGTCGTTGTCGTTACGGCGTGGCTCTACGCTCGTGTGCTTCGGAGGCGGCCATGACCGCACTGGCCAAACAGACCTGGGTGCAGACGCAGCGCCTCCTGATCCGGTGGACACACGACCAGCAGTCGGTGATCCAGGCGCTGGTGCTCCCGTGCATGTTCTTGATCGCCATCAATCTTGTCTTCGGCAAGGCGATCTCCGGCGCGACCGGCCACAGTGCGTTGTACGGCAGCGTGCCCATGGCTGCACTGGTCGGCGCTATTTTCGGCTCGACGGCCAGCGGTGTGCTGCTCATGGGGGAGCGGGACAACGGATTGCTGTCGCGCTTCTGGGTGTTGCCGGTGTACCGGGTGTCCGGCCTGCTGTCGCGGTTGGTGGCCGAAGCGCTTCGGATTCTTGTGACCACGCTGTTGGTCTTGTGCACCGGTTACGCGCTGGGCTTCCGATTCCATCAGGGTGTCCTGGCCGCACTCGCCTGGGTCGGCGTGCCACTGCTTTTCGGCATGGGCTTCTGGGTGCTCGTCACGACACTGGCGCTGTACCTGACCAACACGGTGCTCGCGGAGGCGACGGGGATCGGAGTCGCGATGATGTTCTTCTTCTGCACCGGGTACGTGCCGCTGGACCAATACCCGGACTGGATCCAGCCCGTCGTGGCGCACCAGCCGATGAGCTACGCCATTGCCGTAATGCAGGGATTCTCGCGCGGCGGTCCCGTCCTTTCGCCCCTGTTGGGGACCTTGGGATGGGCGGCGGCGACGGTCGTCGTCTGTGTGCCCGCGCTGCTGTACGGCTACCGCAAAGCCAGCATGCGCTAGCCGAAGAACTGCTCGGCGAGTACGTGGTTCCACCACGACTCGATCTGGTCGGGGCTCCAGCCCCGCTCCTGGTGCAGGACGTCGAAGGTCATGATCGAACAGGTCGCCGCGTAGACGTCCAAGGCGCGCTCAGGGTCCATGCCGTCGCGCCATACCTGCGACGCCCATGAGCCGAACACTTCACGGCGCACGGCGTCGCCGCGCCGGCGCCCCTCTTGATACGCGGCGTCGAGCTCGGCGTAGTCGCGTCGGCCTTCGACGATGGTGGCGATGATGCCGCCGCCGCGCTCGAACAGCCGGCGGTCGAACCCGATGACGGCGGCCAGTTGACCGGCCGGATCATCCGCTGCGGCGTCGAGTTCGGCGCCGGCGCGCCCTGTGTCGGCCTGTTCGTCGACGCCGTCGATGAGTGCCGTAGCCAACCCGGCCTTGTTGCCGAATACCCCGTACACGGTGGCTTCGGAGACGCCGGCCGCCGCGGCCACCCCGCGCACGCTCGTGGCCGCCCAGCCATTCTCGAGGAAGCTCTCGCGGGCCGCCGCGACGATCAGTGAACGCGTCAACTCGGCCTGTTGCGCCCGCAGGGTCGACCGGTAGGGCCGTACCTCCGCCGAGCCGTCTACGTCCGAGGTTTTCACGCTCCCACTGTACACCTGCGCTGAGTCTGTCTATATTGACTGAGAGTATCTATAACGAATGGAGTAATGATGGACGAAAGTAGGAGCGGCGTGGGCTTCGGCCTCCTCGTCGGCGGTCTTGCGTACGCGGTGGGCGGGCAACTCCACCCGCGCGGCGAGGGATCGAGCAAAAAGGACTACATCGCGTCGATGCTCGGGCAGGATTCATGGGCGGCCTCGCACCTGCTGTCCCTGCTCGGCCTGGTGGTCATCGCGGTGACTTTCGTCGGCGCGTACCAGACTTCGGCCTTCGGGGCGCGGGTGCAGATGTGGGTGGCCGCGGCGGCCGTAGGCGCTGGGCTCGGCGCGATTGAACTACTTCCGCACTCGGCGGCGGCTGGCGAGCTCGACAGCCTCGAGAACGGTTACGCCACTCCGCTTCTCGACCTCCACCTGTGGCTGCAGATGTTCGCCACGCCCGCGGTCGGACTGACCACCGCGGCGCTGGCGATCGCGATGGCCCGAGGCGAGGGAACCGCCGCGGCAAAGGCCCTTGCCGTCGTCGGCGGTGGCAGCGGCGTCGCCTATGCCTTCGCCGGGCCGCTGACCGGCCTGACCGGAGGCGTGACCTTCGTCGCCTTGTTCCCAGCCGCGTTCGGCATCGCTGTTTGGTATGTAGGTACCGGAATCCGGCTGCTCGTTCGGCGCCCGGCCCCGGTCCGAGCCGACCTGGTCGGTGCGCGATGATCGGCGCGATCGTCCTCTACGCGTCGATCCTTCTGTGGGGGATCCTCTGCGGTGCCGTCGTCTACGAGCACTTGGCGATCATCCCGGTGTGGGCATCGAACCCGCCGGAGTCTCTCGCGATGTGGACCGGGCCCTATCCGGTGAAGTCGATGCA
>CAZVVS010000340.1:0-5636 GCA_964630585.1 uncultured Gordonia sp. | reverse complement strand
AACCGGGTCATGTCGACCCGCACCGTCGAACGCACCCCATCGAGGCGCATCACGTTCAACTGTTCTTCCTCGGTCGTCACAACTCCACCTCGCTCGTCACGGTCGTCCAGCCCTCAAGGTTCAAGGGAACCGGCACCGACTGCCATTCACCGCACCACCGGTCGTCGCCACGCGACGAAGGCGTCGAGGAACCCCTTCGTCGCGTTCTGGTCACTCACATCACCCCCCCGAGCGCATCCCACGAGCCACCCGGGGCCACGTCGGGGCGGTCGTCGGCCTCGTCGAGTAGCGCGGCCACCCATGCCGGGTGGGCCTGGTCCTGGTCCCCGCCATCGGCGTCGGCGTCGACTTGTTCCACTTCGACGATCTCGATGTCGCCTTCGACATCGACGAAGTCCTCCCAGTCGGAGGTCTCCCATCCGCCCCGCGTCACCGCCTCGCGAGCGGCGAAGCTGTCTTCGGCTTCCACCCACACGTTGTAGAAGCTGGTGCGGGTGCAAAGCACCCTGAACTCTGGCATGGTTGGTCCCCTTTCAGGAGTAGGAGGTGGCGACGATCACGTACTCCCACAGCCCGATCGTCGCGGTTTGGAAGTCGCCTTCGCCGTTGATCGCCGCTGCATGGTCGATCAGTTCTTCGAGGTCGTCCTGGGCGGCGCGGCGGATGCCCGCATCGTCCGGGTCGAGCACCCGGATCGCTTCCAGGTGACAGGGGCAGCCGTTCACCCACAGGGTGGCGAGCAGCCGGTCGAGCGGGTCGCCGTCACCGATCATCTCCCACCGGTCCTGCGACTGTTCGACGTTCAGGTGCAGTTCCATCACGCCATCCTCTCCATCTCCATCGAGTACATCTCGATCATCTCCATCGTGTCCTGCGCGAACTGGAAGCGATCGTCCCCGTAGAACATGATCGCCACCCGCGCCCCGATCCCCTGGACGCACAGCGTCAACCGGACAGCGCCCTCGCGGTCGCCGGCCTCCATCGGGTGCGGCGGGACGACCTCCAACGTCATCAACCGGATGTCGTCCACGTTCACCGAACCCAGGTCGTCGATCTCACCCCCGCAGTCGACCTCGTTGCACAACAGCAGCCAGCCCTTGCGGACCATCGGCCCGCACGTCATCTTCCAGCTTGTCCTCATGCCCCGATCTCCTCTCGTTCGATCTCGAACCACATCTGTTCGGCGTGGGCGTGCCCGAACGCCGCCCGCTGCCACGGCGCCGGCGCATACTTGACCACCGTCCCGTCGCCGAGCGCGGTCCGATAGACCGGCCCGCACGTCAACAGCGTGTTGCCCTGCCAGAACTGTTCGGCGTGCTCGTACACGTCGACGAACCTGAACTCGCCGGCCGACCCGTAATCCAGGTCCGGCATCCCGAGCCGGCGGTGGTAGCCGACCAGCCACTTGCGGCCACGGGCGGCGTCACGTTCGACGACCACCGGACACACCCGGCTCATCATGATCACCAGCGCCGGCGCCTCCAACGCGGTGACGTTCGACCGATGGCCGCGCGGCCAGCATCCCTGCGCCAGCGGATAGATCGCGTTCGCGAACTGCACCGCCTGAGCGTGGGTGACCACCCCGCCTTCCAGCCGGGCCTTCCACAGCTTGAACCCACTCGACGTCTTCATCGGAAGTCCTCCTCGTGTCGTTCGTCCCCATAGTGGTGGTACGCCATCTCGAGCATGGTGTACGCCGAAACCGCGTAGAAGTCGTCGCCGTCCACCGGCACCCGATCCCACAGGTGACACAGGTCGACGGCCATGTCGCAGATCGCCTGGCGCAGCGAATCGTTGCTGCAATGGTCACTGAACACCTTGGCGAGTGGTGCGACCAGCGCTGCCCGGTCGTCGTTGTCGCGGATCCGATGATCGTCGGGCATCTCAATGCTGATCTTCATCCCCACTGCACCTCCTCTGGCAGTTTCCACACCGCGTCGGGAGGCCGGCACTCGGAGCACTCGACGATGCTCGGGCCGTCCCCGCCGTCGGACATGTCATCCCACCCGTCCGGGTAGGCCCCCCACCCATCGCCAAGCCAGGTGAGGTGCGTGGCTTGGGTGTAGCCGGTCTCGACGACGAAGAGGTATTCGTCACCGTGCAGCGGGCAGCCGCCGTCGGGTAGGTCGGGCAGCCCTTTGGTTGCCCGCCGCAACGCCTCGAACGCCCGGTTCACGCCGCGGCACGCATGTCGGTATGCGTATGTGCTCATCGTCCTCCGATCTTGCTGTTGAGACGGGCGATCTCGTCGCGCATCCGGTAGGCGAGTTCGAGCAGTTCGTCGCCGGACATCGCTTCCATCGCTTCGCTGTCCGGCCAGGTTGTCGCCGGCGGGCACAGCCCGGCTCCCTTGATCGCCGCGTCCAACTCGCTGTCGAGTGTCTCCCGGCCGATCATCCCCCACTCGGCGCAGAGTTCCTCGCCGTCGCGGTCTTCGATCGTGAACCCATAGCATTCGCCGTTGCACCAGGCGGTGTACTCGGCGAGTTCGCCGGCCATCCACTTCTCGAGTTCGGCGTCGTCGATCTCCCACGGGTTGTCATGCCCCCACGCTTTGAGCTGGTCGACGGTGAACAGGTACAGCCCGCACGTCCCCGAATCCCACCCGCCCGGATCGAACGGTGACGGCCCGCCACCCAGGTAGTAGGACACCCCCGAATGGTCGATCATCCCGACCGGCATCACCAGCCGGGCATCGTAGCGGCGGCTGACGTGGTCGATCAGGTCGGCGAGCCCCTCGATCGGCACCGACCCGTACCCGCCGCAACGTTCGCAGTCGTCGTCAGGCGAGTCGACACATACCGGGCACGCCTTCTCGATGTCGTCCGGGTCGATCGTCTCGTCGCCGATGTTGTAGTGACGGTGCGGAAACCCGAGGAACAGGCCCTGCATGTCCCCCTCCTCGCGAGGGCTCGGGTAGGACTCGTCACAATGGACGGTCACCTTCCACCCGTCACGTTCGAACCTTTCCACCACGAAGCTCATGTACCCCATCCCTTCTTCTGGCGCACGATGATCGGGTCGATCGCCCGAACCCTGCGCGTCCACATCCCGCCGGGTCGCCATCCGGCCGGCATCGGTTGCGGCTCCCACGCCGCCACCTGAGCCCGAAGCTGTGCGCAACCCCGGCGCAGTGTCGCCGCGATCGCCTCGCACTCGTTCTCCAGTGGGTCGGTGATCAGCCCGAACCCGACATCCATCATCCCGTTCACGGCGAGTACCTCGCCCCGTACCGCTCCCGGTCATGCAGCGCTTCCGCATGCTGCCGAGCGGCCCACAATACGCGGGCATCCATGTCGACCGACGCTCCGAACCCGTGATGCTCGATGTAGAACACGGCGTTCTCAATGTCGTCATAGGTGAAATCGGCCATCACAGCACCTCCATCTCGGCGAGTTCGGAAGCCCACACCACGATGATCCGGGCGGGCGACCGGAGTTGCACCGACCCCTGGTCGAACCAGTCGACCGTCCACTGGCCGTCGAGCCATTCCGTCGACCGCCTGAGTCGAAGCCGCACCTCAACTGCGGCCGAACTGAAGGCGTCGAGTAGTGCGCCGGCGGCCTCCGAGTGGCTGGCCGATTCTTCGGGGATGTAGATGTTCACAGGTCTTCCTCCTTGTCAGGAAGCCGTTGACATTCGACGACGACGTTGCAGTAGCGGATAGTCCACGGCACGATCTCCTGAACGGTGTCGACGAGCCACTCGTCGTTGCTGCCGAGCCAGCGTTCCAGACCCGATTCGGGCGGGCACCCGAATCCGCCAGGGAAGCCGGGGAGACGGTCGATGTCGTCGGCGTCGACCGTCATCGTCAACGTCAACGTCAACAGGTTTTGGCGTTGCATTCGTTGCTCCTTCCCCCGTGTTTACGGGGTGTTTGCACGACGCTGATCTTCGCAGGCGACAGCGAACGCCACCAACAGGGCACAGCCCGCCTGATCGGACTGGTACAGCCGCCGGCGCGCCTCCCGAGCCGAAGCCCCGGCCGCGTTCACCTGGCCGGTCCACATCCTCCGCTCCTGGTCCCACAGCTCGAACCTGCGCAGCAGCTTGCCGATCTCGTCCTCGCTCAAGGTGTTTCCCCTCTGCGGCATCGCGCCGCTTTCTCGTCGACTTCACTGAGCTTGACCGGGTCGCCGTAGTCGACCCAACAGAGCACCTGGCGGTCATAGAACTTGACTTGCAAGAGTTCCCGCCCGCACGATTCGATGCGGGTCTTGCGCTCGGCAGCCATCAGCCGACCTCGGCGTAGGCGCAGCCCCACATCTCGAACAGTTGCTCCGCGATGTCGTCGGTCAGGCACTCGTTGGCGTACACCCGAGGCGTGAACCAGTCCTGCCACCACACCCGGCCGCGAAGCGGCACGTACACCCCGTGGGGGCCGGCCTCGGCGTCGAAGGTGACGCCGCACGCGGGCCCACCGGTGCCGAGCAGCACCTCGATCGTCACCTTGGCCGACACCTCGAGCGGGTGCTCGCGAATGCGGTCGCGCAACTCCTGCGCCGCATCATCGGCCCGGCCGTCGAGCCCTTCCAGCCGTTCGATCCGAGCCACGTCGGATTCGAGTTCGGCGAGCAGGTTCTTCGCCTGCTCGTAGCACTCGTCGTGCTTCTTGTCGCTCATCGGTCACCTCTCACTCGTAGTGCGGGCGCTCCGCCGGGTAGAACGCCGGCAGCTCGCGGCTGATCTCGACGTTGTAGTCGTCGCCGCCGAGCACCGACGACCGGCGCCCGGTCGGCGGGAAGTCGGCCCGCAGCAGGTCGGCGTACTTGACGGCCTCCGCTTCGGTAGCGAACGCTGCCGCCGTCTCCCACATCGGGTCGCCGGTGTCGTACCACCAGCCGCCCTCCTCGGGCCCGCCGTACTCGCGGCCGACGTCGTAGACGCAGACGAAGCACGGTGGCGGGGATACCACCTCGCCCGCGTTTCGGAGCGCCTCATCCGGGTCGTCCCACCCCGGCCCGTACACCCCACCGTCGGCGTCGGCGGGGAACCACTTGTCGGGGCGTCGAATGATCCTCATGCTTCCTCCTCATCGGTCGCGTACGCCCAGCCGCAGCCGAGCTGCCCGCACGAGCACACCGGCCCATGTACCTGTTCGATGTCGTCGGGGTCGATGATGAACTCCCGGTCGTCGCCGACCATCACCATCCGCACCATCCCGGTCGGCACCTGTTCGATGTCGCCCTCGTCGGGCCACCATGCGTCGGCGTCCATCGGGTTGCCGTCGTCGTCGGTGAGCGTCGACCAGTCCGGTTCGATCACCCGATCCTCGATCTCGGGGCCGAGGAACCACCAGGCGACACCCGGATAGCGGTCGACCCGATAGTGGGCCGTCGCGCTCCCGTCGGCGGCCTCGCGGTCGCGTTGGGCGAGCATCTCTTCGATGTTCATGCGTCCCTCACTTCTCCGTGGTCGACGAGCAGCACCGGATGCTGCCGCGACCGGCGGGTCGCGTACATGCCGGCGGTGACCGTGCAGCCCTGGCCGCCTTTGGGTGAGTAGAAGTGGGTGACTTGCATCATTCCTCCTCGTAGCCGTCGAACCAGCCGTCGCCGTGCGTGTCGTCACGCCGGCAGTGTTCCTGCGCCTGTTCGAGCGTCAGGCCACGCTTGACGATCTCGCTGTCGTCGTAC
>CAZVVS010000339.1:0-5645 GCA_964630585.1 uncultured Gordonia sp. | reverse complement strand
ACTTCGGGCCCCTCGACCTCGGCCCCTATCGCATCACGCTGGTGGAGCTCGTCGATACCTTCGCGATCAGCGAGAACCGCCGAGCCATCTTGAAGGGCTTCTTCGACTACCGCGCGGAGCTGCGGAAATTCTCCGTCAGCAACGGGTTTCAATGGCTCGGAGGCAGCTTTGTCGACTTCGGTCGCGAGCCCAAGGACCTGGATTTGGTGACGTTCTTCGTGCGCCCTAACGCGTGGCGCGACGGCGCCCGCATGAAGCGCGACCTGGCGAGCGCGCCCGACCTCTTCGATCCCAAGAAATCCAAGGTCAAAAACCGAGTGGACGGCTACTTCGTCGACGTCTTGCACCGCGTCGCGCTCATCCGCTGGTCGTACCACTGGCACTTCCTTTACGGCCACGATCGCGACCTGAAGAGCAAGGGCTTCATCGAGGTGCCGCTGCAATCTCCCGACGACGACGCGGCCGCCCGCGCCCTGCTCGAAGCGAAGCAGGCGGGATGAGGTCGGCCCGTGCCCGTCAAGTCTGAAGATAGTTTGAACACAAACGATGGTCGACCTGTTCGCAGCGGCCGCGGTCCTTCAGCCCACGGGGGCCCCTCGGCGCTTCACGGGCCGGCAGCGATCGTCCGCGCGCTGGCGCTGTTAGAGCCTGCGCGTTGGCGCCTTTGGGGCGTGCCGCGCGCCGTAGCACGGGGCCTAGGTCTGCGAGGGCAAGGGGGTGTCGGGGCGGCTCGCTGGCGCCGGGATCCCCGTTGGCGGCGAATTTTTCAGGGCTTGGCACGCAATCTGTTCGGAATTGTGCCGCATAGGTGCATCAAGCTTGACAGCCCGTTGGGGTTTTCCGCTACGTTTGGCCGTAACATTCCTCAAGTAGGTCATGGCACGTGGGCAGCCTCGGTCTGGGCGCACCTTCGGCCCGCGCGCCATCTCCTCGCCGCTGGGGAAACTCGGCCCTTCGTTTTTCAGGTGAATCGATGCGGATTTCAACCAAATCGCGCCGTCGCGCTGCTGCAGTCTGCGCGGCGTCGATGATGCTCATCCCCCAGGTCGCGGCGGCTCAGGAGCAACCGAGCCTCGCCCTCGACCGTTTCAATCCATCCTTCGCGGGCGACCGATTCTTTGGGATCTCTTCGCCCCACGCGGCCGGTGATCCCGGCCTGCACTTGATGCTCATGGCGGACTACGCCCACGAGCCCTTGGTGCTGCGGCGCGACGCCGACGACGAACAGCTCGGCGCGGTCGTCTCGGACCAGCTCGTTTTGCACCTGAACGGCTCCTACGCGATTCGCAATCGCTACGTCTTCAACGTGGACGTGCCCCTCGCGTTGGCCCAATCGGGGGACGCTCCGAGCGACGGATCGCAGACGTTTTCTTCGCCCGATGGTGGCGACTTCGGCGATGTGCGGCTCGGCGCCCGCGTGGCCTTGGTGGGCTCCTATTACGACGCATTTCAGGTGGCCGCCGGCGCCTATTTGTGGCTGCCGACGGGCTCGGGGGCGTTCGTCAGCGACGAGTCCGTGCGTGGCAAGCCCGAGCTGATCATCGGCGGGCGTCGCGAGCGCTGGTTGTGGTCGGTCACCTTGGGCCCCGAGATCCGGGAGTCGAATGTGTACGGATCGGTGCAGCAAGGCGCGATGATCTCCGGCGGCGCCGGGGCGGCGTACTTGTTCGGCGAGAAGCGCAACTTGCAGATCGGGCCCGAGCTTTTGCTCGCCACCGTCGCCGAAGATCCGGAGTCCAGGAACACCAACGCCGAGCTCCTGATCGGCGGCAAATACCGTTTCCTGCCGTCGTGGGAGGCGGGCCTCGGCGTGGGCCCGGGCCTGACCAGCGGCATCGGCACGCCGACGCTGCGCGGCGTGGCCATGGTGGCCTACACGGCCGAGCCGATTCAAGACGGTGACCGAGACAAAGACGGCATCCTGGACAGCAAGGACGCCTGCCCCGACACCCCCGGTGTCGCCAACAAAGACCCCAAGAAGCACGGCTGTCCGCCCTCGGATCGCGACAAGGACGGCATCCTCGATGAGGTGGACGCTTGTCCCGACGTGGCCGGTATCGCTAACGACGATCCTGCCAAACACGGCTGTCCGCCCCCCGCGGACCGAGACAACGACGGCATCATCGACGACGTGGACGCTTGTCCCGACCTGGCTGGCGTCGCCAACGACGACCCGAAGAAGCACGGCTGTCCGTCGGACAAGGACGGCGACGGCATCTACGACAAGGATGACGCGTGCGTGGACATTCCTGGCGTCGCCACGAACGATCCGGCGACCCATGGCTGCCCGCCCGACACCGACGGCGACGGCATCCGCGATGACAAGGACGCCTGTCCCAACGAGAAGGGCAAGCCCGACGAAGACCCGAAGAAGAACGGGTGTCCGGGGGCCGTGCGGGTCGACGACAAGGAGATCTACATCCTCCAGCAGGTGCAGTTTGACACCGCGAAGTCGACCATCCGCAAGGAGAGCGACGCGCTGCTCGACGAGGTCGCGGGCGTGTTCAAGGATCACCCCGAGATCACCCTCGTGGAGATCCAGGGACACACCGACAGCCGGGGTAGCAAGGCGCTCAACACGCGCCTTTCGCAGGGTCGCGCCGAGGCCGTCAAGAAGGCCCTCGTGCAGCGCGGCATCGACGAGAAGCGCCTGACCGCGAAGGGTTACGGGCCGGAAAAACCGGTGGCGCCCAATGACACCGACGAGAACATGCAGAAGAACCGCCGCGTGCAGTTCGTCATCATGAAAAAAGAAGAGAAGAAGACCGAGGTGAAGCCGTGACGAATAAAACCTCACTCTGGGCGCTCGCCCTCTTCGTCCTACCCGCCTGCACCGCGGATACGACCCAGCCTCCGCCCGCGGAGAGGGTAGGTCAGACCGCGGCGGCCATCGAGAGCTGCGGCGACGGTGTGGACAACGATCTGGACGGGCTCGTCGACTGCGTCGATCCGTCCTGCTCGGGCAACGCCGCGTGCGCCACCCAGTTTCCTTGCGACGGCGACGTGCTCAACGTTCGCGCCTCGTCGGGCATCCTGTGGCGCGTGGACACCTCGGTTCCGGGCCTCGCCGTCCAAGACCTGGCGACCCTGAATACGGGGCTGAACGCCATGGCCTACAACATCGAGGACGGGTTCATTTACATGTTCCGCCTCAGCGACCTGCACATGATGCGCCTTTCGCGCAACGGTGCGGGCTTTACCATGACCGACCTCGGCGCGGTCGCGAACATCTCCATCAACTTCGTCGTCAACGCGACGTTCGACTCCTCGGGCAACTTCTGGTCGTCCGATGGTGCGAGCCAGCTCGCGAAGATCGACGTGTCGTCGTTGCCGTTGACCGCGCAGATCATGCCCATCACCGGCACCTTCAACGGCGCCGACATGGGCTATGACCCGGACCACAACCGCTTCTACACGGTGAGCGGCAACGTCCTCGGCATCATCGATCTGGCCACGATGGTCGCCACCACGGCGAACATCACCGGCTCTTCGGGCACGGGCGCCCACGGCACCCAGTGGTTCGACGCGGACGGCTTCCTGTACGCGATTTCGAACACGAACGGCCTCATTCGCCAAATCGACGTCAACACCAACGTGGCCATCCCGGTGGGCACGGTGGCACCGCCCGCGGCGCCCAACGACGGCGCGGCCTGCCCGCTCTCGGCGCCGCCCTTCGAGTTCTGCACGAACGGGGTCGACGACGACGGCGACGGTGTCGTCGACGAGAACCAGGGCACGAACACCGGCAACAACTGCATCAACATCCGTGACACGGATGGCGACGGCGTGCCGAACGTGGACGACCTGGACGACGACAACGACGGCATTCCGGACGCGCTCGAGGTCGGCGATACCGACGGCGACGGTGTGCCGGATCGCCTCGATCTGGACAGCGACAACGACGGCATCAACGACAACGTGGAGGCCGGTCACAACGGCACCGACGCCAACGGTGATGGCATCGTCGATGGCCCTTACGGGGCGAACGGCCTCGCGGACTCCGTCGAGACGTCCGCGGAGTCCGCCACCATCAACTACACGCTCTCCAACACCGACGGCACGGGCGCGCCTGATTTCCAGGATCTCGACAGCGACGGTGATGGCATCAACGACGTCAACGAGGCCGGCCTGGGCGCCTTCGACCTGAACAACGATGGCGAGGTCGACAGCGGTCTCGACGCCGATGGCGACGGCATTCAGGACCTGGTGGACGGCGCGCTTCTGGTGCGGGGCGACGCCAACAACCCGGCGCTGCCCGACGTCGACAACGACGGCATCCCGGACTTCCAGGACTCGAACCTCGACACCGACAATGACGGCATTCCGGACACGACGGACAACTGTCCGCTCGTCTCGAACCCCGGTCAGGCCGACAACGACCTCGACGGCATCGGCGACGTCTGTGATCCGGACGACGACAACGATGGCATCTTGGACGTGGTCGACAATTGTCCGCTGAACGCCAACGCCCTGCAAACCAACACCGATGGCGCGAACGACGGCGGCGACGCGTGCGATCCGGATGACGACAATGACGGCATCCTCGATGGCGCCGACAACTGCCCGCTGAACGCCAACGCCGGCCAGGGCGACAACGACTTCGACGGCATCGGCGACGTTTGCGATCCGGATGACGACAACGACGGCATCCTCGATGGCGCCGACAACTGCCCGATCGACGCCAACGCCGGTCAGGGCGACAACGACCTGGACGGCATCGGCGACGTGTGCGATCCGGATGACGACAACGACGGCATCCTCGATATCGTCGACAACTGCCCGCTGAACGCCAACTCCGGCCAGGGCGACAACGACCTGGACGGCATCGGCGACGTTTGCGATCCGGACGATGACAACGACGGCGTTCTCGATGGTGTCGATAACTGTCCGCTGAACGCCAACGCCGGTCAGGGTGACAACGACCTCGACGGCATCGGCGACGTCTGCGATCCGGACGACGACAACGACGGCATCCTCGATGGAGCGGACAACTGCCCGCTCGACGCGAACTCCTTGCAAGAGGACAACGACATGGACCTCGTCGGGGACGCCTGCGATCCCGACGACGACAACGACGGGTTCCTTGACGTCCTGGAGATCCTCGCGGGCTCCGATCCCTTCGACGCCGACAGCGACGACGACGGCGTGCCCGATGGCCTCGAGCCCTCGCCGGACCAGGATACCGACAACGATGGCCTGGTGAACGTGCTCGATCCTGACTCGGACGACGACGGTCTGTTCGACGGCACCGAGCTCGGCTTCGACTGCTCCAGCGGAGCCACGGATCCGGCCGCCGGCAACTGCATCGCCGACGCCGACGGCGGCGCGACCACCACCGATCCGCTCGACGATGACACCGACGACGGTGGCGCCCTCGACGGCCAGGAAGACGCGAACCACGACGGCGCCGTGGACGCCGGTGAGACCGATCCCACGACGGGCAACGGCGGCGACGACGCCGGCTCCCTCGACTCGGACAACGATGGTCTCAGCGACGCGCTGGAGCTCAGCCTCGGCTCTGACCCGAACGACGCCGACTCGGACGACGACGGTGTCTCGGACGGCGCCGAGCTCAACCCCTCCGGTGATCCGGACGGCGACACCGTGCCCAACATCCTCGACGAGGACTCGGACAACGATGGCCT
>CAZVVS010000338.1:0-5678 GCA_964630585.1 uncultured Gordonia sp. | reverse complement strand
CGGCTACCACTTGTGGTCGGTGCGTCTCGAGCCATTGCACGGCCGCCGAGTACACCAGGAGCAGCCGGTCGGCGAGATCCATCGACGCGGGCGTGCGCACGACGTCGACGTCCAGGGCGGTCACCGACCGACCGCCACCGGACTCCACCAGCGCGATACCGCACCGGGTCAGCCCGGGGTCGACGCCCATCACCCGCATCGTCGGTCCTTCCCTCCCCGGCGAACAACTGTTCGACAGTCTAGGAGGTGGGCCCGACAGATCGGCGGACCGACACGCGGGGGTCAGTCGTCGAGCTGTGCGAGGACCTCGTCGGGGATGTCGACGTTGCTGTACACGTCCTGCACGTCGTCGCAGTCCTCGAGCGCGTCGATCAGCTTGAGAACCTTGCGGGCGCCATCGGCGTCTACCGGCACCTCCACGGAGGCGCGGAAGTCGGCTTCGGCGGAGTCATAGTCGATGCCGGCCTCCTGAAGGGCCGTGCGCACCGCGACGAGGTCGGTGGGCTCGCTGACGACCTCGAGGCTCTCCCCCAGGTCGTTCACCTCTTCGGCACCCGCGTCGAGGACCGCCATCAAGACGTCGTCCTCGGATTGGCTGCCCTTCTCCAGCGTCACCACGCCCTTGCGGGTGAACAGGTAGGCGACCGACCCCGGGTCGGCCATGTTTCCGCCGTTGCGCGTCATCGCCGTGCGAACCTCGCCGGCCGCCCGGTTGCGGTTGTCGGTGAGGCATTCGATGAGAAGCGCGACACCGTTGGGCCCGTAGCCCTCGTAGGTGATGTTCTGCCAGTCCGCACCGCCGGCCTCTTCGCCGCCACCGCGCTTGCGCGCCCGTTCGATGTTGTCGTTGGGCACCGACGACTTCTTGGCCTTCTGGATCGCGTCATAGAGCGTGGGGTTGCCGGCCGGGTCACCACCCCCGGTACGGGCCGCGACCTCGATGTTCTTGATCAGCTTGGCGAACATCTTGCCGCGCTTGGCATCGATGACAGCCTTCTTGTGCTTGGTGGTCGCCCATTTGGAGTGTCCGCTCATGGGCTGCGATATTACCCGCCAGCAGTTCCCCGCCGAATCAGTGCCGCACCCGGTCGACGAAGAACTGGTGCACGCGCAGGTCGCCGGTGACCTCCGGGTGGAACGACGTGGCTAGGACCGAGCCCTGCGCCACGGCCACTATCCGCCCGTCTGCCCGACCGTCGGGGGTCGCCCCCTCGGGCACGCGCGCCAACACCGATACCTCGGGGCCCACCTCCTCCACCCACGGCGCGCGGATGAACACGCCGCGCAACGGCGCCGCGTCGGGAAGGTCGGTGATACCGGTGAATTCGAGGTCGGCCTCGAAGGAGTCGGTCTGGCGCCCGAACGCGTTGCGGCGCACGGTGATGTCGAGCGCATCGAGGTGGCGGGCGTCGGGACGGGTGTCGAGGATGCGCGATGCCAGCATGATCATCCCCGCACACGACCCGTAAGCCGGCAGCCCCCGCGCCAGCAGGTCATGCAACGGATCGTAGAGCTCGAACACGCCGAGCAGCTTGGAGATCGTCGTCGACTCGCCGCCGGGCAGGATGATCCCGTCGAGTCCGTCGAGCTCGGCTGGGCGGCGCACCGGCCGCGGATCTGCACCGACGGCGCGCAGGGCAGCAACGTGCTCGCGGACATCGCCTTGGACTGCGAGTACGCCGATGGTGGGTGCGGTCACCCTTCAAGCCGGTTCGGGAAGCCGTGCTTACTCGGGTCGGTGAGGGTGCGCGCCAACCCCTCCTGGGTCACCGCGGCGACCAAGCGCCCCTGCTGGTCGAACAATCGGCCCTGGGTGAGGGCGCGCCCGTGCCCGGCCGAGGGCGACGTCTGGTCGTAGAGCAGCCACTCGTCGGCGCGGAACGGACGCAAGAACCACATGGCGTGGTCGAGCGACGCGGATTGCACGTGCTCGTCGCGGTGGATCGACGACGCCGAGCCGAGCAGGGTCATGTCGCTCATATAGGCCAGCACACACACGTGGGCGACGTCGTCGTCTGGCAGACGGTGACGGTAGCGGAACCACACCCGCTGCTGGGCGGCGAAGTAGTCCGACAGCGACATCTGGTCGCGCGGCACGATCCGGATGTCGAAGTTCTCCCACTCGGCGAAGAGCTTGCGGTCGAATTCCGTCGGGGCGTATCGCCGATCGGTGAGGTCTTCCGGACCGACGACCGGCGGCATCCGGTCCTGGTGCTCGATCCCCTCGTCGGTGCGGATGTGGAACGAGGCCGACATGGTGAAAATGGCCTCGCCGCCCTGTACGCCGGTCACGCGCCGTGTGACGAAGGAGCGGCCGTCGCGGATCCGGTCGACGAGGAAGACGGTCGGCAGGTCGGGGTTACCCGGCCGCAGGAAATAGCCGTGCAACGAGTGCACACCGAACTCGTCGGGCACCGTCCGCGTCGATGACACGAGTGCCTGGCTGGCCACCTGTCCGCCGAAGGTGCGGCGGAGCACGCTCGGATACGACGGTCCGCGGTAGATGTCGGTCTCGATCGGCTCGACGTGCAGGATTTCATCGATGGTGGGCATGGCACCGATTATCACCGATTGCCACCGTCGTGTTCGACCGGACCGGCGAATGCACCGGCCCTCCCCGTGGCGACGGGGAGGGCCGGTGCGTGTGGCGCGACGCTTTAGAGCTCGTCGAGGGAGATCAACCCGTCCTGAACCGCCCGGGCGACGAGTCCGGCCTTGGTCGGAGCCGGGCGCCCAATATCGACATACTTCGCGCGGATGCGCGTGAGGTGGGTGTTGACCGTGCCGAGCGAGATGGACAGGTCAGTGGCGACCGCGGGCTTGGAGTCGAGCAGCAGCCACGTGCGCAGCACCTGGGTCTCGCGGTCGGTCAACCTTGGGCGAGGCAGGTCGGCGACTGCGCCATCGACGGTTATCCGGGTGGCCGGAGCGTTGTCGGCCGAATCGGTTTCGGGCTGCGGCGGCTCGAAGACGACGACTCCGCCCGGCAGTCGGCCGATCGGTCGTGCGGCAAATCCGAGGCCGCTGTCGCGGCGAACCGGTACGAACGGCTGTCCCGGCACCGCCGCCCGGCGGGCGGTGAGGGCTGCAAGCGCCTGTTGGCGGCGTTGTGCGGTGTCGGCGGCTCGACGGCTCACGGCCTCTTCGAGGCGGCGAAGCTCATCCAGCGGGCCCTGGGGTGGATTCCACGGTGTGGCTGCAGCTGCGGTCATCGTCGTGCTCCTGTCTGCGTGATTCGCAATGGTGTCAACGACGGTATGTCCGCAGGACCGATCGGCGAATGGGGAGAACTACCCATCGCATCTGCGCAGGGCAACGCGATGGACGCAGAATCAGGAGGTGGCGTCCGCGTCGTCGTCGTCACCGAGGACGCGGACGACGATTGCGGTCACGTTGTCGTGCGCACCGACGAGCAACGCCCCCTCGACGAGCGCGTCGACGGCGTCCTGCGCGGTCTGCGCCTCGTCGAGGACCGCCTCGAGTTCCTCGTCGGGCAGCTCACCGGTCAGCCCGTCCGAACACAGCAGCAGCAAGTCGCCGGGCTCGGTGGCGAAGGAGAAGAAGTCGGCGCGGGGCGGCAGCATGCCGGCGCCGAGCGCCCGGGTGATCACGTTGCGCCGCGGATCGACACGGGCCTGTTCGGCGGTGAGCATGCCGGCATCGAGGTACTCCTGGACCTGCGAATGGTCCACGGTCACCTGCTCGAACACACCGTCGCGCACACAATAGGTCCGCGAATCGCCGATGTTGGCCACCAGCCAATGGGGTGACTCGTCGTGTTCGACGAGGACGGCGCCGGTGAGAGTGGTGCCGGCACGACGCTCGCTGGAGGTGTCGATCTCACCTATTTCGTCCTGCGCCGCGACGAACAGTTGTTCCAGCTCGTCGCGGGTCGCTGTTTGACCGCCCCCGGCCTCCACGCCCGACAGCACCGTCAGTGCGATCTCGCTGGCGATCTCACCACAATCGTGGCCGCCCATGCCGTCGGCGATCAGGAACACGCCCGCACGCGCGACCGCGCCGTCCTCGTTCGCCTCGCGCACGCGTCCGACGTTGCAGGCCACGGACCACTCCAGGTGCACCCCGCCTACGACGCCGCGGCCGGAGGCCACATCGTCGCGGATGATCCCCGGCCCCTCCACCAGCGGTGTCACCAACCGCGCTCGGCGAGGCGGTGCGGCGCCGGGATGTCGTCGACGTTGATCCCGACCATGGCTTCACCCAGGCCGCGCGAAACCTTGGCGAGCATGCCCGGATCGTCGTGGAAGGTGGTCGCCTTGACGATCGCGGCGGCCCGCTGGGCGGGGTTGCCGGACTTGAAGATGCCCGAGCCGACGAACACGCCCTCGGCGCCGAGCTGCATCATCATCGCGGCGTCCGCAGGAGTTGCGATCCCGCCGGCGGTGAACAGCGTCACCGGCAGCTTGCCGGCCCGGGCCACCTCGACGACGAGCTCGTAGGGCGCCTGCAGTTCCTTGGCGGCAACGTACAACTCATCCTCGGGAAGCGAGGTCAACCGCCGGATCTGGTCGCGGATCTGGCGCATATGGGTCGTCGCGTTGGAGACGTCGCCGGTACCGGCCTCACCCTTGGAGCGGATCATCGCCGCACCCTCGGTGATGCGACGCAGCGCCTCGCCCAAGTTGGTGGCGCCACACACGAAAGGAACGGTGAACGCCCACTTGTCGATGTGGTTGGAGTAGTCGGCCGGGGTGAGCACCTCGGACTCGTCGATGTAGTCCACCCCGAGGCTCTGCAGGATCTGGGCCTCCACGAAGTGGCCGATCCGGGCTTTCGCCATCACCGGGATCGAAACGGCGCTGATGATGCCATCGATCATGTCCGGGTCGCTCATGCGCGACACACCGCCCTGAGCGCGGATGTCGGCGGGTACGCGCTCCAACGCCATGACGGCCACGGCGCCGGCATCTTCGGCGATCTTCGCCTGCTCCGGCGTGACGACGTCCATGATGACGCCACCCTTGAGCATTTCTGCCATGCCCCGCTTCACACGCGCAGTGCCGACGTTCTCACTCACTAAAACCCACTCCTGAGGTTGCTACCACGATTACCCCGACAGTCTAGGCCAGCAGCAGGTCACCGGACGGATCGGGGCGGTGGGGCCTCAGGCGCTGACCCGCTCGATGATCTCGAAGTAGTCCGGCAGCGGGGCCCGCCCGCCCAGTCGCAGCCAGCGCACCGACCGGCGCTCCGCCAGCGCACGGGTGTCGCGCACCGCGTCGTTGTAGAAGCGGCGCGCCATGATGACGCGCGTCTGCGCGTCGGCCATCTCCGCGATCAACTCCGTCGGCGGCGGAATGATGCCCTTGGTCGCCGCGGAAACCCGACCCAGGACGAGGGACATCTCGTTCTCGGCGGCTTCACGCTGCGCAAAGGGTTCCAACTCGGCGCGATCGGCGTCGACTGCCAACTGCACCCCCAGCGCGTCCAGGTCCTCCTCCTCGCGTGCCCGCAGCGCCGCCGCGATGGCGCGCGCGACTACCGCTCGCCGGTCCAGCGTCGCCACCAGTGCCTGCCGCGCCAGATCGGTGCGCACGTGCAGGCGGTCCAAGCGGTTCGCCACGCGGTAGGCCCACAGCGCGATTGCCACCACCAGCAGCGCGCCGACGGCGATCACCGCGATTGCAATCGCTCCCACAGTCCACTCCTCGTTTGTT
>CAZVVS010000337.1:0-5681 GCA_964630585.1 uncultured Gordonia sp. | reverse complement strand
CACAGGACCGGTGAGGACGAACCGGATCGTTCACCTCCCAGACGCGCACCGCCCCGCCGACCCAGGAGGCGGTGGCGACGTGGTGCTCGCCTGCGGCCACCACATGCCGGATCGGCATCGACAGCGAGTAGGTCAGCGCCGAGCGGCGACCCTCGGGGTCGTTCAGCGTCATCTTGAACGCGGGAGCGGAGGGCTCGGCGATGTCCCACAGGCGGGCGACGCCACCGTCGATGGTGGCCAGGAGATGCGGGCCAACCGCCGCCACCGAGTCCACCTGGTACTCGCCGGGCAGCCTCGCGGTCGGAGCCACCGGGCGCCCCGAGTCCCACAGGTGGACAGCACCGGCGGCGTCGAGCGTGGCGAACGTCTCGCTCCCAACGCCAGCAACCTGACGAACAGGCCGCTCATGGGACAGCACCCACGCCGGCCTCGTCGTCACCCGCCACGGTCGGGTTCCTTCACGGCTACGTTCCCTTCGATATATGACCGTGGCAAGCGACACGAGCGCGACGCAAACGAGGACGACAACGGCCCAGATCACGAGTGCGGTGGCCGCCGATGAGAGGCCGAACGGACCGACCAGCCCACCGTCGTCGGTGAGCTCTAGAGGAATGAATAGCGTCATCAAGATAAGAAACGCCCCTGCAAAGCAGGCACCAGAGAAGAGCCGGCGGCCATCGACCGCCGGCAGGCGCCTCCGGTGACGCGGTCGGCGCCCGAGCTTCCAGAGTCGGGCGGTGCCCTCGCGGTCGACCGTCACCAGCCGGTCGTCGGCGACCTGCGCGACGCTGACCACCTCCTCGGCGTGGCGCAGCCGCTGGTGTGGTCGGTCAGGATCGTTCGGGTCCCACACCGCCACGCCGAGGCCGGGGGCGCTCGCGGTGGCGAACCGTCCATCCGAAAGTGCCGCCATGGCGGTTGCGCCTCGCCCGTTGTCCGGTTCGATCACCTGGCCCGACTGCTGCGGGCGCCAGAGGGTCCCGCTGCCACCATGGCTCAAGGTGAACACGCCGCCGTCAGGTGTCTCGGCGATCCCCCGGAGTCCCTGGCCGCTCTCGGGGACCCACACCGTGCGCCAGTCCTCCGGGCGCCACCGTCGCACGGCTCCGTCGACGGACACCGAGACGAGGCTCCCGTCGCCGAGCAGGGCGATGTCGTCCACGGGTGGGCCGTGCAGCAGGAGCGAGACCGGCTCGCCCACAACAACATCGGACACCTGTTCGTCCACCGAGCCGGGGTCCCAGATCTCAATCAGACCGCCAAGGGTTCCCACGGCGATCACGTCGCCCGGGAGAACCGCAACACATGCCGGCCGGTCCTGTCGGTAGAGGTATGCGCCGAGGGTGAGGTGGTCTCGTTGGCGGCTCAGCCGCTGCCTTAGGGCCGTCACTTGGTGGTCACCGGAGTCGGACGGACGCCACAGGACAACGCCGTACAAGATGGCGAGAGCGACGCGACCGTCGCTGAGCCCGGCGAGCGAGCGCACCGGCTCGCCCAACGCCACGTCGTGGTCAGGCTCCTCTCGCCCCGGCGCCCAGAATTCCAGACGCTCCGACCCGTTATCGGTAGTCCCTGTGACCGCGACCCGACCGTCGCCCAACGACGCGACATAGCCCAGACGCAGACCGGTGGTGAACTCGAACAACTTGTTGGGTTCCGATGCGCTGCCGCTGCGGGTTCGCACGGTCCCGTCGTTGCCGCCGATGACAAGCCCATCCGCACCGGAGGCGGCCAAGGCACACACACCGTCGGCCAACTCCGTCGCTACCGGCTCCTGGTCGCTGAGGTCCCACAAGCGGGCCACGCCATCTGCGCTCAGGGTCGCCGCCCTGTACCCGCCCAGTGACACGAGGCGGACGACCTCATCATCCAGCGGAATGGTCATGGCCGCCCGCGACGGATCATCGGGGTCCCAGACGCACAACTCCGGGCGCATCGAGGCGTCGATCCCCGCGGTGACGAATCGGCCATCGTCCAGGCCGGCGACGGCTGATGTTCCGAGGGAGTGTTGATAGAGCTCCGGTATGGGACCGGGAGCGAGGGTCCACTGCGTTGGTCGGACCTGCACCGACTGCGGGCTCTCGGCCCGAAGCGCATCGAGCCAGCGAGTGCACCACTCCCATGCGTCCCTGGTGTCAGCACCGCGCAGCGCGACGAGGAGTTGCTGAGCGGCCTCGGCGCGGCTGGTGCACCAGCGCAGCGGAGCCTGCCGGGCGGCCCGAGCCAAAGCGGTGACGACGGGAGCAGCGGGATCGTCGTGGCCGTCGAGGATCTCCGCCGCCTGATCGAGCAGGAAGCCGAGCCCTGGGGCGCCGGCCGTGTCGAAGGTCCCACCGACGATCGTCGGGTCCGTCGCGAGCCGGCCGACGCGCGACGCAAGCTCCGCAAGCCGGTTGTCGTCCCAGCCGGCGTCGCGGGCTTCGTCGAAGGCGGCGGTGGCGTGGGCCAGTCCGGCCCATCGGCGATAGGAATCATCGGGGTGTCGGTCGGCGACACCTCTGGCGGTGACCCAAGCCGCTTCGGCCGACAGTTCCCGGTCCTTGCGCAGCTTGTCGACGTAGCTGTCGTGAGCGAGTCGCTTCCGGCCCCGATCGTCGGTGCCCAGGAACCCGGCTGCTTGGTCGAGGACCGCATCGAGATCGCCGTCCTGATCGAGCCCGAACTCCGCCAGCTCGTCCGGGTTGAACCCAGAACCGTCGATCGACGTCGCAATCACCGCAAGGACGAGTCTGAGGTGGTCTCCTGCGTTGTCGAGCAGCGCTGCGAACTGGTCTCTGAGCGCGTCGGCCCCGAGTTCGCCCCGGCGACCCACGCTTGCCATGGCCTCGAGTAGCTGAGCGAAACCCCGGCCGGCGTTCGCGGCGTCCGCGACTCGCTGGAGCCAGGCAGGATCAGCATCGATCTTGTTCGTCTGGCAGAGCTCTGCGGCGTAGGCCGAGAGCTCGTCGTCCAAGCCGACGCGCAGATCCAGGACCTTTGCCCGCGGTATTGCTGCGAGATCGAGCGCAGCGGTGTCCTTGGTCGTGCATACGAACTTCACCCAGCCGGCGAACCGGTCCGCGGCGACCCTGACCGACTCCCACAGCGGTACTTCATAGGGATTGGGGGCGGGGGCGGGGTCGACCCCGTCGATGAGGACGAGCCGGGTCCTTCGCGGAGGAGGCTGATGCCCGAGGAAGGTCTCGATCTCATCGAGTACAGCGGCGCGCTGGTCTGGACCCCAGACCGCGATCGGTTCCGGTCCGGGTTGCAGGGCAGCGACGAGGCGTTCGAACAGCTTCGCTGATGTGAGCGTGTCCGGCCGGTCAAGGCGGGGATCCGCAAGAAGCGCAGCTGCGACCTCGGGAAGGCCGCCTTCCCCAGAGTGCTGTTCGAGACGGCGCAGCAGCGTCGACTTGCCCGATCCAGGCGGACCGTCGACGACCAGGATGACGTCGTCGGAGTCCGCGAAGTCCTTGACCTGCTGTTCGAGCTGACGGGTGGTGTCGCTGAACCAGCCGGGCCGTTCGTCGATCCCGCGGTCCGAGGTCCTCAGGTTCCGGCTTCGGTCCTGTGGTCGCCAGATCCGCCCATCCAGTACATGGTCCACGACTTCGGCGGTCAGCTCGCCGTTCTGAGCCTTGTCGACCGCACCCTGCACCAGCTTGAAGGAGCCCTGCGCGCCCTCCGCCAGGTCCGCAACCGTCGCCGGATCGGCCTGCACGTCAGACCTCTTACAGACCCACCCGGCGTAGGAGACGAGGTCGTCGGTGGATCGATGCTCGCTCATGCGAACGACCGTCGCGCCGTCTGGGCGCGCGCCGCTCGGTCGAACCACGCACACGAACCCAACCCAGCGGTCCAAGTCGTCTGCCGCCTGTTTCACGAAGAAGCGGAAGTGCTCGTCCGACTGGTCGAAGTCATCGATCAAGACGAGCGATCGGCGGCGTCGAGGCTCGAACCCCGACTCCTTTAGGACCTCGACCACCTGGCTTCCCAGGTCGTCCCGGGGTCTACCCGTTCGCCTCTCACGCACCTTGGGCCAATCGGCTGCAAGGGGCAGCGCATAGTCAGCCAGTCGTTCGACGAGGACGCGTGTGTCGTTCGCCGGGTCAGGCTGGTCGAGGCGGGGGTCACACAACACGGCAGCCGCCACCGGTGGGCCCGGTCCCTGTTCTCTGGCGCATTCGAGCCGACGCAGCAGGGTCGACCGTCCCGTGCCCTCGGGGCCCTCGATGACCAAGAACCGGTCGCTGCCATCACGGAAGCTCTCGAGTTCCGCAAGGAGGCCAGTTGGCAGCTCCGAGTCGGCGATCAACTCGTCGGGGAACGACCCAGGCTTGAGAGCCCGCGCTCTCCCCCGAGGACGCGACACCGGCGGGGCAGAGACGAGGACCGACTCGTCGCTTCGGTAGCTGCCGAACAACACCGGAGAAAGATCGGCGGTCAGTTGACCTCCGACGGCACCGGCGGCTTGCCGCCCCGCCGCGACCGCCTCATCGATGGACGCGCCGCCGGGGACCAGCAGTCGACGGGCCAGCGCACCCGTGAACACGGCGAGGTGGCTGTCCTCCGCCGGCATCGACATGCCGATCACCGCCGGTACTCCAGCGGCGCACAGTTCCTCGGCGAACGACCGCCCCGTGGTGTCCGGCGCGGCGCTCCAACACGAGTTGACCATCACCACCCGCACGCCCGCCGCGACCAGCGCCTCGACAAGGCCCGCCGCCTCCGTGGAGGAGGGGTTCGACGGGACCGTGAGCCAGACCACGCCTGGGTCTCCGTGAGCGCTGACGAGCACGACATCGGCCTGTTGGAGATCCTGGGTCAAGTCGGTGACCTCTGTGACCGTGACCGTGCGTGGGCCCGCCTCGCGCTCGATGGCATCGATGTCGCCGAACGCAAGTGCATGGTCATGGTGGTCGACCCGGGTGGCGCCCCTCACCACCGCGACACGTACCGGGTCGGTAGGGTCTCGTCTGACGGGTTGGAGGGCGTCGTCCTTGACGTGGCGGACGAGGGAGACCTCTGGGCGGGCCAGGACAGGAGTCCGGTATGTGGCCGGGCCCACAAGTCCCGCGAACTCCCACGGGAGATCCTTCAACGCATTGTCGTCGAGGCGAAGCCACAGCCGGACCCCTTCGCTGAGGGCGCACGCCGCGAGCAGCTCCTGGACCTGTTGCCCTGCACCCCCAGGGAGGAGCAGCGAGCCGAGGGCATCGACGAGGTCGTTGCGCCCATGTTGGTCCAGGCCGCCGGCAGCGAGCTGTCTCGCCGCACGGACCAGCCCGTCCCAGGTCCAGAACTGGCCGGGCGTACTCGGCTTCGGGATCGCTCCGATGGGGGCCGTCACCACAATCGGCGACGAATCGGGCAGTTCGACGGAGGTCTCGATGGCCTCGAAAGGACCGGCCTGCGTGTCCCAGCACAGGGTCACCCTGACGTCCCTATAGGAGCGCATGGTCGTCCTGCGCCCCGTGGTGACCACGCCCTTGGCAGTCACCGTCGCCGGTTCGTCGGATCACGGCCACGCTCCGAAGATAGGTGCCGCGGGCCATCGGCGCCGCCCCCTCAAGCCGATCGAGCGTCACCACGCGCTCCAGTTGACCAGAGTCGGCCCGCGACCCATCGACTCCTCCGTCTTTGGTTGCCATGAGCAGCAGCCCGTACTCGAACCAGTGGCTCGCCGATACCCGCCGAGA
>CAZVVS010000336.1:0-5684 GCA_964630585.1 uncultured Gordonia sp. | reverse complement strand
CCGCAAGCGCAAGCTGCTGGAGAAGCAGAAAGAGGGCAAGAAGCGGATGAAGACGATCGGCCGCGTCGACGTCCCGCAGGAAGCCTTCGTTGCCGCGCTCTCCTCCGACGCCGTCGGAGACAAACCGAAGGGGAAGTGACCCGTTGTCGCAAGCCGTGACCAATCCCGTGCTCGCCGCCAGCCCGCTGCCCTACGGACTTCCCGATTTCGACGCGATCGCCGATGACGATTTCGAGCCCGCGCTCACCGAGGCGATGGCCGGCCAGCGCGCCGAGGTGGCGGAGATCATCGCGAACCCGGAACCTCCCACGTTGGCGAACACTGTTGTGGCACTGGAGAACTCGGGTCAAGCGCTCGCATCTGCTGCACGCGTCTTCTATGGCGTCCTCGGCCCCGATTCGACGCCGGCGCGCAACGAAATCGCCGCGCGTCTGGCCCCTGCGCTGGCCGACCACCGCACCGGGATCCTCGCCGATCCGGCACTCTTCGCCCGCCTGTCGGCGGTATGGGGAGCGCGCGAGGAGCTGGACCTGGACGTCGACGAGTACCGACTGGTCGACAAGCAGTACCGCGACGCGGTGCGTGCCGGAGCCGCGCTCGACGAGCAGGGGCGCGAGGAGATGCGCCGCATCACCACCCGGCTCGCCGATCTGACCACCGAGTTCGGACGCCTCATCCTCGACGAGGCCAACGACAGTGCGGTGCATTTCGACGATGCGGCGCACCTGCACGGGCTCTCGGCCGGCGAACTCGCCGCCGCGACGGCCAAAGCAGCCGAGGCCGAAGTCGACGGCTACCTGGTCGCCCTGGAGTTGCCGACGAGTCAGGCCAGCGTCACCGAGCTCACCGATGCGCAGGCGCGCCAACGGGTGTTCGACGCGTCGCTGGCGCGGGGGAGCAGGGGCAACGAGTTCGACACCCGCACCCTGATCGCACAGATCGTCGCCCTGCGTGCCCGGCGCGCTGCACTGCTCGGTTACCCCGACCATGCGGCCTACGTCGTCGACGAGGAGACGGCGCCGAGCGTCGACGCCGTCGAGGCTTTGCTGAGCCGGCTCGTCGATGCGGTGGCCCCCGCCGCGGAGGCGGAGGCGGAGGCTTTGCGGGCGCTCGCCGAACAGGAGTTGACCGCCGCGGACTACACGTTCTGGCTCGCCCGTCACCAGGAGGCCGACGCAGACGGCGAGGGCGAGGCCGATTCACCGTTCGAGCAATACTGCGAACTCGACCGGGTGCTGCGCGACGGAGTGTTCTTCGCCGCCGGCCGGCTCTACGGTTTGACGTTCGCGCCGCGCCCCGACCTGCGCGGGTATCACCCCGACGTCGCGGTGTTCGAGGTGTTCGACGACCGCGGCGAGGGGTTGGGCCTCTACTTGGCGGACCTGTACGCGCGCTCCACCAAGCGTGGCGGGGCGTGGATGACGTCGTTCGTCGAGCAGTCCCGCGAGCAGGGAACCAAGCCCGTCGTCGTCAACGTCATGAACATCCCGCACCCGGCCGACGGGCAGCCGACGCTGCTGAGTCTCGACCTGCTGATGACGCTGTTCCACGAGTTCGGCCATGCGTTGCACGGGTTGCTCTCCGACGTGCGTTTCGTCTCGCAGTCGGGCACCTCGGTGCCGAGGGACTTCGTGGAATTCCCGTCGCAGGTCAACGAGCACTGGGCACTGCACCCCGATGTCGTGGCGAACTATGCGCGCCACGTCGAGACCGGTGAACCGGCCCCGGCACACCTGGTCGAGAAGGTGCGGGCGACTGGGACCATCGAGCCCGCGCACGCCACCGTCGAATACCTCGGCGCCGCGATCATCGACCTCGGTTGGCACCGGCTGCCCGACGGCGACATCGCCGCGCTCGACCCTGCCGCTGACGGTGCAGACACCGAGGGCTCGGTCGCCGCTGTCGAGCGGCGCTCGCTGCAGCGCCTCGGCGCGTACAACGCGCTGATTCCGCCGCGCTATCTGGGCCCGTACTTCAACCACATCTTCGCCGGTGGCTACTCCGCGGCGTACTACGCCTACGTGTGGTCGGAGGTGCTGGATGCGGCCACACGCGAATGGTTCGACACGAATGGCGGCCTGCGCCGCGAGCTGGGGCAGCGCTTCGCGTCGACGATCCTGTCGAAGGGCGACAGCGTCGAGCCGCTCGCCGCGCACCGCGAGTTGATCGGGCAGATCGCGCCGGTCGAACCGTTGTTGCGCCGCCGCGGTCTGGCGTAGGCACGACGACTATGCTGGGACGGGTGCGCAGCAGCGCTTTTCAATCACGCTGATTCGTAAGTGGGTGGCGACGGTGACCGGTTTACGCACCTGGTGGGACGGTGTCGAGGAGTGGCTCATCCGCCTGCCCTTCGTGCCCCAACTGCTGGTCACGTTGGTTGTCGTGGTGCCGCTGGCGATCGTAGCGGCAATGGTGCTGTCACAGGTCGTGGAAGCAGTCACCGGGGCGGCCGCGTGGCTGGGCAAGGTGGTGTCCACCGAGTGGAAATCGCAGGTCATCGCACGATTCTCGGTTCGGTCGGCACCGAGTGAGCCGGGCACGGCTGCCGCGTCTCCTGCGGGCACCCCGTCGGCGGAGTCGGCGCAGTGAAGCGCTCGCCGGTGACTTGGGCCCTGTTGGCGCTGATGGTCCTCGTCATCGTTGCGTGGTTCGTCATCGGCTAACACGCCGCGCAGGCTCCCGCACGTCGTGCGTGCAGCGGTGCGGCACGCGGTGAAACCGGGGTCGCACTCTTGTTACGTTGGGCCGGTCGAAGACAGCGATGACACGTGTGAGGAGATCCCGGTGACGACGACCCCGTACCGGCGCCCTGCGGCGCGCCGTGTGGCACGCGCGGCCACCGTGGCCGCGCTTGCGGCCGCGACGGTGCTGGGCGCTACCGGCTGCGGCGGCGGATCCACCGACGAGCCCGGCGGTCTCGACATCTCGTCGGGCAGTCGGCACCTGAAACTCGTCGCCTACGCGGTGCCCAAGCCCGGATTCGACAAGATCATCCCGGCTTTCCGTGCGACGCCGCAGGGCCATGACATCGGTTTCTCGCAGAGCTACGGCGCCTCCGGTGACCAATCCCGCAAAGTTGCGCGCCGCGTGCCCGCCGACGTCGTGAACTTCTCAGTCGAACCCGACATCACCCGACTGGTCAAGGAGGGCGTCGTCGACGAGGACTGGAAGTCCCAGGCGCCCAACAACAGCACGCCGTTCGGATCGGTCGTCGCCCTCGTGGTGCGCAAGGGAAACCCGAAGAACATCCGCGACTGGGATGACCTGCTCAAGCCCGGAGTCCAAGTCATCACGCCCAACCCGGGTAGCTCTGGATCGGCGAAATGGAACCTGCTCGCACCGTTCGCGGCCAAGAGCGATGGTGGGCGCAACCCGCAGGCCGGCCTGGACTACATCGCCGAGCTGGTGCGTGACCACATCACCGTGCAGCCGAAGTCGGGCCGTGAAGCGACGACCGCCTTCGAGCAGGGGCAGGGCGACGTGCTGATCAGCTATGAGAACGAGGCGATCATGCTCACCCGCGGCGGCGACGAGCAGCGCCAGCAGGTCGAATACCTCCTGCCGCCGCAGACGTTCAAGATCGAGAACCCCGTCGCGGTGGTCAACACCAGCACCGACAAGCCCGCGGCGAAGGCCTTCATCGACTTCCTGTTCAGCCCACAGGCACAGTCGCTGTGGGCGCAAGCCGGCTTCCGGCCGGTGATCCCGGAGGTCATCGCGCAGACGACTGCGCTGTTCCCGGGCCAGATCGACAAACTGTGGACGATTGCCGAACTGGGCAAGGTCCTCGGGGAGGGCACCGCGCAGGAGAACGACGGTAAGGACCTGACCGGCTGGAAGGCGATCGACACCGCTCTGTTCGGATCGAAGGGCGCAGTCACCAAGATCTACAACGCGGGAGGACGCAAATGAGCGCCGATACCGCCGCGCGGACCACCGCTCCGCGCGGATTCCTGGGCCGGCCCTCGACGTTCACCGGAGTGTCGCCGCTGGGCGTCGGGGTGGCGTGGCTGTGGCTGAGCCTGATCGTCCTGCTGCCGCTGGCGGCAATCGCCGTGCAGTCCTTCGGGGGCGGCTGGAGCGGCTTCTGGGGGGCCATCACCGAGCGCAACGCGATCGATGCGCTGGTGATCACTGTCGGCGTCTCGCTGGTCGTCGCACTGATCAACGTCGTATTCGGCACGCTCATCGCCTGGGTCCTCGTGCGCGATGAGTTCCCCGGGAAGGGTTTCGTCAACGCGATCATCGACCTCCCGTTCGCCTTGCCGACGATCGTCGCGAGTCTCGTACTGCTCTCGCTGTACGGGCCGAACTCGCCTGTCGACATCCATCTGAACGCGACGCGGCCGGCGCTGGTCGTGGCCCTGACCTTCGTCACGTTGCCGTTCGTCGTGCGCCAAGTGCAGCCGGTGCTCCTCGAACTCGACACCGACGTCGAGGAAGCAGCCGCGGTCCTCGGGGCGAGCAACCGGGTCACGTTCACCAAGATCGTGCTGCCCGCGCTGCTCCCGGCGATCCTCACCGGTGCTGGCCTCGCCTTCACGCGAGCCATTGGCGAGTTCGGTTCGGTCGTCTTGATCGGCGGCAACATCCCCGGTGACACCCAAGTGGCGTCGCAATACATCCAGCAGCAGATCGAGATCGACGAACCGGTCAACGCGGCATCGATCTCGGTGGTCCTGCTGCTGATCGCGTTCCTCGCCTTGTTCGTCCTGCGGATCGTCGGGCGCCGCCAGTCCGTGCGAGAGGATCATGACCGATGAGGATCTCCCCGCTCACCCGCTACGCATTGCGCACCGTCGCATTGGTGTATCTGTTCGTGCTGCTCGTCGTGCCGGTGGCACTGATCTTCTGGCGCTCCTTCGAGCACGGTCTGGGCCAGTTCTGGGAGTGGATCACGACCCCCGCGGCGATCTCGGCGCTGCAGTTGAGCCTGCTGATCGTCGCGATCGTCGTGCCGCTCAACGTCGTCTTCGGTGTCGCGACCGCCCTGGCGCTGACCCGCGGAAACTTCCCCGGCAAGGGCCTGCTGCAGTCGGTCGTCGACCTGCCGTTCGCGGTGTCGCCGGTCGTCGCCGGTGTCGCGCTCATCCTGCTGTGGGGCCACGGTGGCTGGTTCGGCGGTGTGGAGAGTCTCGGGTTCCGGGTGATCTTCGGATTCCCCGGCCTGGTGCTGGCGACGCTGTTCGTGACGTTGCCCTTCGTCGTGCGCGAGGTCGAGCCGGTGCTCCGGGAGATCGGGACCGAGCAGGAGCAGGCCGCCGCCACCCTCGGTGCCACCGGGTGGCAGACGTTCAGTCGCATCACCCTGCCCGCGATCCGCTGGGGCCTGACCTACGGCGTGGTCCTGACCATCGCCCGCTCGCTCGGTGAATACGGCGCGGTCACCATGGTCTCGTCGAACTATCCCGGCATCTCGCAGACGCTGACCCTGCTCGTCCACTCGCGCTACACCGACGACTACAACGAGTTCGGCGCGTACGCCGCGGCGACCCTGCTGATGCTCGTCGCGATCGCGGTCCTCGTCGCGATGACGATCATCGAGCGCCGCGTCCGCAACCGCTACGCCGAGGCGAGTACGTCCAAAGCCTCGACCGACACCATTCCCGATGTGCCCGACGGGCCGGCCGCCCTGGCACCACAGCTGATCAAGGAAGGCGTGTGACATGTCCATCTCGGTAATC
>CAZVVS010000335.1:0-5706 GCA_964630585.1 uncultured Gordonia sp. | reverse complement strand
GAGACGGGCGTTCTGGCCCTCCTTGCCGATCGCGAGCGAGAGCTGGTAGTCGGGGACGATCACGCGGGCCGCTTTCTGGGCCTCGTCGACCACCGTGACCGACAGCACTTTCGCCGGCGAAAGGGCGTTGGCGACGAACACCGCCGGGTCGGTGGAGTAGTCGATGATGTCGATCTTCTCCCCCGCCAGCTCGCTCATCACGTTGCGGACCCGCTGGCCCATGGGGCCGATGCATGCGCCTTTCGCGTTGAGATCGGGCACACCGGTATGGACTGCGATCTTGCTGCGGTGACCGGCCTCGCGGGCGACCGCGACGATCTCGACGGCCTTGTTCGCGACTTCGGGGACTTCGAGCTCGAAAAGTTTGCGCACGAGGTTCGGGTGGGTCCGCGACAGGGTGATCTGGGGTCCGCGTGCACCGCGGGCGACGCCGACGACGTAGCACTTGATGCGGTCGCCGTGCTCGTAGGTCTCCCCCGGCACCTGCTCGGCCGCGGGGATCACGCCCTCTGTGCCGTTGGTGTCGTTGCCGATCGCGACGACCACCAGATCACGCGCGTTGGCCCGGACGTCGCGCTGCACGACGCCACCGACGATCTCGCCCTCGTGGGCGACCAACTCACCGAAGTTCCGCTCGTTCTCCGCGTCGCGCAGGCGCTGCAGGATGACCTGGCGGGCGGTGGTGGCGGCGATGCGGCCGAAGCCCTCGGGGGTGTCGTCCCACTCGTGGACGACGATGCCGTCCTCGTCGACCTCTTGGGCCATGACCCGGACCTCGCCGGTCTTGCGGTTCACATCGATGCGGGCGTGCGGCGCGAACCCGTCGGTGTGCCGGTAGGCGGTGAGCAGCGCGGTCTCGATGGCGGTGATCACCGTGTCGATCGGGATGCCTTTGTCGGCCTCGATCATCCGCAGGGCGGAGATGTCGATGTTCATGGGGTGGAACTCCTATTCATTTGTGTATTCACTTGTGTATTCACTTATGGCTGTGCGTCGGTTGCGAGCTTCAGCTCGGCGGGGCTCGGTTCGCCGAACTCGACGGTGATGACCGCCGAATCCACGTCGGCCAATGCAACCTCGCGGATGCCCAGGCGGCCTTTGTGGTTGACGACGATCGAAACGGTCTCGTCGTCGAGATTACCGATTCGCCCGGTGAACGTCTCTTCGTTTCCGTCGGCATCGCGCACCACCAACTCCGCCTTGCGCCCACGGTTGCGACGCCAATGGCGCGGGAGTACCAGGGGGCTGTCCACGCCGCGCGACATCACCTCGAGGGCATACTCCTGCGCCCACGGCTGCTCGTCGAACCGCGCGGTCACCGCGCGGGTCAGGTCGGTCAGGGCATCGAGTCCGACACCGCTCTCCCCGTCGACGACGACGGTGATCGACGTTTCGCCGCTGCCCGGGCCCCGCCGCACCGACACCTCGTCGACGTCGAGCCCGGCATCGCCGACGATGGGTTCGACGAGTGCTGCGACCTCATCGCGGTCTGGCGCCACGTTTTCCTCCCCTGCCCGGCGGTTTGCGCTGTTCACGCGCAACGTTGCGCGCGGTGCGCACCACCGGAGTCTAGGCGATGGCATGATTGCCGACGTGTCTTCCCTGTCCCGCCGCACCCTGCTGCGCGGCGCCGCCGTCTCCGCCGTCGCCGTGCCGCTGGGCGTCGGTGCCCTCACCGCGTGCAGCCGCGAACCGTCGCACGAGGAGGTGCTTGCCGGGCAGATGGCACCGCTGGCCAGCGCCGCCACCGCCTCGGCCGGTGCCGCCCGCCGCTTGGCGACCACCCAACAGCGCCAGGGCGCCGCCCTCGACCGGATCGCCACCATCCGCGACCAACACGCGGTGCTTTTGCGCGAGGAGATCCTGCGGCTGCACCCGGCCTCCGAATCGCTGATCACCACACCGAGCGAGTCAGCGTCGCCGTCGGGTCCGACCACCGGACCGGCGTCCGACGGCAGTCTCGATGCCTTCCGCAAGAGCCTCGCCGACGATGCGGCCGCCGCCCGGACGGTCGCCATCGGCGCCAGCGGGTTCCAGGCCGGGCTCACCGCCTCGATCTCGGCTTCGGTCGCCAGCCTGACGGGACTGCTGTCATGACCGTCGTCGACGCATTGCGCGCATCGATCCGCGCCGAGGACGCAGCGATCTTCACCTACGGGGTGATGACCGCCTTCACCCGCAACGACGTACGCGGACGGGTAGCAGCCGACATCGCCGCCCACCGGGTCCAGCGCAGTGCCCTCGCCGCCGCACTGGTCAAAGCCGGCGGTCAGGCCCCGGCACCGGCCGCCGGGTACCGGCTGCCGCAAGCGGTGACCGACGTCCGCTCCGCCGCGCACGCGGCGGTGGCCGCCGAGGACGACACCTCGTCGGCCCATCGTGCGCTGGTCGAACAGGCCGAGAGCAATGGGCAGCGCCAACTCGGCGTCGACGGACTGACCGCGTCAGCGATCCGCGCGGTCTACTGGCGTGGCGTCGCCGACATCACGCCGACCACCGTCGTGCTGCCGGGCGACGCCCGGGCCAAGTAGCTCAGCCGCGCACCGAGGCCAGGATGGCCTCCACGGCACCGGCGACCGGCACCTCGTCGGCCGTACCGGTCGAACGGTCGCGGACCTCCACCTTGCCGTCGGCGAAGCCGCGCCCGACGACGACCACCGTCGGCATGCCGAGGAGTTCGGCATCCTTGAACTTCACGCCCGGTGACGCCTTGCGGTCGTCGAAGAGAACCTCGACGCCCGCGGCGTCGAGCTGCGCCACCAGCTCTTGGGCCCCGGCGATCGCTGCCTCGTCCTTGTTGGCGATCACGACGTGCACGTCGAACGGCGCGACCTCGCGCGGCCAGCACAGGCCCTTCTCGTCGTGGCGCTGCTCGGCGATGACCGCCACGAGACGGGACACGCCGATGCCGTAGGAGCCCATCGTCACCCGGACCGGCTTGCCGTCCTCGCCGAGCACGTCGAGCTCGAAGGCGTCGGCGTACTTGCGCCCGAGTTGGAAGATGTGGCCGATCTCGATGCCCTTGGCCGCGACGAGGACGCCGGTGCCGTCGGGGGCGAGATCGCCCTCGCGGACTTCGGCCGCCTCGATGGTGCCGTCCGGGGTGAAGTCGCGGCCGACGACGAGGTCGACCACGTGCTTGCCGGGCTCGTCGGCACCGGTGATCCACGCGGTGCCGGTGACCACGCGCGGGTCGACCAGGTAGGTGCCGCCTGCGGCCTTGACGCCGTTCGGGCCGATGTAGCCGCGGATCAGCGCCGGGTTCGCGGCGAAGTCCTCGTCGGTCAGCAGCTCCACCTGGGCGGGCTCGACCGAAGCCTCGAGGCGCTTGAAGTCCACCTCCCGGTCGCCGGGCACGCCGATCCCGGTGATCTCCCACTCGCCACCGGGGCGACGGATCTTCACCAGCACGTTCTTGAGGGTGTCGGCCGCAGTGACGTGACGGTCGAGTGCACTGTTGGCCCAGTCGACCAGGGTCGCGATGGTCGGGGTGTCGCCGGTAAAGTGCGCGACCGCCGCCGGCAGGCCCTCGATGCTGCGCTCGTCGCCCGGCGGGGTCACCACGGCCTCGACGTTCGCGGCGTAGCCGGACTCGAGGCACTGCACGAACGTATCCTCGCCGACCTCGCTGGTCGCCAGGAACTCCTCCGAGGCGCTGCCGCCCATCGCCCCCGACGTCGCGGCGACGATGACATAGTCGATACCCAGGCGCGCGAAGATCTTCTGATAGGCGCCGCGATGCGCCCGGTAAGACTCCTCCAGGCCCGCGTCGGAGGTGTCGAACGAGTACGAGTCCTTCATCACGAACTCGCGCCCGCGGAGAATGCCCGCACGGGGACGCTCCTCGTCGCGGTACTTGGTCTGAACCTGGTACAGCGTGAGCGGCAAGTCCTTGTAGGACGAGTACTCGCCCTTGACCAGCAGGGTGAACAGTTCCTCGTGCGTCGGGCCGAGCAGCATGTCGACGCCCTTGCGGTCCTGTAGGCGGAACAGCGCCTGGCCGTACTCGTCCCAGCGGCCGGTCGCCTCGTAGGGCTCACGCGGCAGCAGCGACGGCAGCAGGATCTCCTGCCCGCCGATCGCGTTCATCTCCTCGCGCACCACGTTCTCGATCGCGCGGAGCACCCGCAGACCCAGGGGCAGCCACTCGTACACGCCCGGCGCTGCACGACGGATGTAGCCGGCCCGCACCAGCAGCTTGTGCGACGGCACTTCGGCGTCGGCGGGGTCGTCTCGAAGAGTGCGCAGGAACAGCGTCGACATTCGGGTGATCACAAGGCCCCAGCTTAGTGAGGTGGCCCGCCCGCTAGGGTGCTGGGGTGCTCGTGATCCTTCCCCCGTCGGAGACCAAATCCGATGGCGGCACCGGTGCCCCGCTGCACCTGGAGTCGCTGTCCTTCCCGACGGCCAACCCGACGCGCCGCCACCTCGTCGACGCGCTGGTGGAGCTGTCCGCCGACCTGGACGCCAGCCGTGCCGCGCTCGGGCTGGGCGCGACGGCAATCGCCGAGGTCGACCGCAACGCCGAACTGTGGCAGGCCCCGACACGACCGGCGATCGAGCGCTACACCGGCGTGCTCTACGACGCCCTCGACTATCCGGGGATGACCCGGGCGTTGCGCACCAAGGCGCTCGAGAGGCTGTTGATCGGCTCGGCGCTCTTCGGCGTGCTCGGGGCGGGCGACGAGATCCCCGCCTACCGACTGTCGGGTGGGTCCAAACTTCCCGGCGAGCCGACGCTGGCGACCACGTGGAAACCGGTGCTGAACGAGGTGTTCGCCGGGATCGACGACTTCATCGTCGATCTGCGGTCAGGGGCGTATCAAAACCTCGGGAAGGTGCCGGGCGCGGTGACGGTCACCGTGATGACCGAGAAACCCGACGGATCGCGGTCGGTGGTCAGCCACTTCAACAAGCACTACAAGGGACTCGTTGCGCGGGATCTGGCGCGCACCCGACGCCGTGTCGCCGACATCAACGGTGTCGCCGGAGTCCTTGCCGACGCGGGTCAGCGGGTGGAGATCGCCGATCCCACGACCATCGTCGTGCTCACCTGAGCCTCGCGCGCTCGGAGTCAGGAGCCCGCCGGGCCCTGCAAGTTCATCGGCCCGGTGCCCGAATGCTCTTCCTCGGTCGCTGCCTGGCCCTCGGCTACTTCCTCCGGGGTGAAGCGCATGAACAACACGACGATGCCGGCGAGGATCGCGATCCCCGCACAGGCGGCGAAAGCGAGTCCGTAGCCGCTGGCCAGTGCGTCGATCTGGCCGGGAGCGGTGTTCTTCGCCGGTTCGGCCACGCCGCCCATCGACAGCGTGCGCGACGTGGCGAATGCCCCGACGGCGACGAGGCCGACGGCTCCGCCGAGCTGCTGGGCGACCTGCGCGACGGCGGTCAGCGGCCCGATCTCCGTCGCTCCGACACCGGCTACCACGGCCAGCGTCAGCGGCACGACCGCCAGCCCGACGCCGAATCCGATGACCAGGACGGGCACGAAGATCTTCGGGAAGTACGCGGGATCGGAATTGGCCATCGAACTGGCGTAGAGGCAGCCGAGGAAGATGATCGCGCCACCGAGGATGACCAGCCAGCGCGGCTGCATGCGCAGCGACAGGTGCGAAGCGATGGCGGCGGCGATGCCGAACCCGAAGGCGAACGGGACGACCGCCAGGCCGCTCTGCCACGGCTGGTAGACGAGGATCCACTGCA
>CAZVVS010000334.1:0-5730 GCA_964630585.1 uncultured Gordonia sp. | reverse complement strand
CCACCGGCTGTGTGGCACGAGGTTCCGCGACTTCACGATGGATTTCGTGCCGCAAGAACCGGAGGACCCGTGACCACCGTCGAGTAGTTCCGTCGAATAGGTCATAGCCGACGCATAGCGGCGGCCAATCAGAGACCAATCTCGGGTGCCGACGATGAGTCCATGACACTCATCGAACCGCTACCGCGCACCGCAGCACAGGACTACGCGCGACCGCGGACCCGTCCCCACGTGGTGGCTGCCGCGGCCGACGCGGGCGTTCCCGTGCTGGACGTCGTAGTCCCGGTCTTCAACGAGCAGGCAGCGTTGGCGGACTCGATCCGGCGGTTGCACGGCTACCTGCTCGACCAGATCCCGTTCACGTTCGCGATCACCGTCGCGGACAACGCCAGCACCGACGGCACCTCGGCGATCGCCGCCGCGCTGGCGCGCGAAATCCCCGAGGTCCGCTACCAGCGGCTCGAGTTCAAGGGCCGGGGCGCGGCACTGCACCACGCGTGGTCGTCGTCGGACGCACCGGTGCTGGCCTACATGGATGTCGACCTGTCGACCGACCTGGCCGCAGTGCTGCCGCTGATCGCGCCTCTGGTGTCGGGGCACTCCGACATCGCGATCGGCACCAGGCTCTCGCGCAGCGCCCGCGTCGTGCGGGGGCCGAAGCGCGAGATCATCTCCCGCTGCTACAACCTGATCCTGCGCTCCACCCTGTCCGCGCGCTTCTCCGACGCCCAGTGCGGGTTCAAGGCGATCCGCGCCGACGCCGCGGCGATGCTGTTGCCGCACGTCGCCGATACGGGCTGGTTCTTCGACACCGAACTGCTGGTCCTGGCCCACCGCTGCGGTCTGCGCATCCACGAGGTGCCGGTCGACTGGATCGACGACCCCGACAGCAGCGTCGACATCGTCGCAACGGCGGTCGCCGATCTGTTGGGGGTGGCCCGCCTGGCGGCGGGCTTCGCCACCGGCGCCATCCCGATCCGCGCCCTCGCAGCCCAGTTCCAGCCGCAACCCGATCCGCCCGCGCCACCGTCGCTGCTGCGCCAGGTCGTGTACTTCTCGACGGTCGGCATGCTCAGCACGGTCGCCTTCCTGGCCTTGTTCCTCGGCTTGCGCGACGCGTGGGGCCCGCAGGTGGCGAACTTCACCGCCCTGCTGGCCACCGCGGTCGCCAATACCGCCGCCAACCGCCGGTTCACCTTCGGGGTGCGCGGCCGGGACGGCGTCGCGCGCCACCAGGCGCAGGGCATCGTCGTATTCGGCATCGGGTTGGCGCTGACCAGTGGCGCCCTGGCGCTGCTGCACCTCGCCACCGACCCACCCCGTGCAGTCGAAGTGGCAGTGCTGGTCCTCGCCAACCTGGCGGCCACCGTCGTGCGCTTCGTCCTGCTGCGCGGGTGGGTGTTCCGATCACGCCATACCGCCGACGCCGAACCCGTCACCGCTGTCGCGACCCAAGGAGATTCGCAATGACCACCGCTATCGCTCGACCACACCTGCGGTGGGACCGCATCGCCCTCGGCACGATCCTGGCGGTGACCGCCGTGATCTATCTCTGGGGACTGGGCTCGCTCGGTTGGGCCAACGAGTTCTACGCGACGGCCGTGCAGGCGGGAACGCAGAGCTGGAAGGCCTGGCTGTTCGGTTCCCTCGATGCGGGCAACGCGATCACCGTCGACAAACCGCCGGTGTCGCTGTGGGCCATGGGCCTGTCCGGGCGGCTCTTCGGTTTCAACACCTGGAGCATGCTGGTGCCGCAAGCACTGATGGGCGTCGCGACGGTGGCGCTTCTTTACGCTGCGGTGCGCCGCTGCAGTGGGGTCGGCGCCGGGTTGATCGCGGCGACCGCCCTCGCCCTGACGCCGGTGGCGGCGCTGATGTTCCGGTACAACAACCCCGACGCCCTCCTGGTACTGCTGATGGTCGCCGCGGCGTACTGCGTGGTGCGCGCCGTGGAGGCCAACCCGCTGCGCTGGTCCGTGTTGGCCGGGGTCGCGGTCGGGTTCGCCTTCCTCACCAAGCTCATGCAAGCGCTACTGGTGGTGCCGGGGATGGCCGCCGTCCTGCTACTTGCGCTGCCCGGATCGTTCTGGAACCGACTGCGGATCAGCCTCGTCGGGCTCGCCGCGATGGTCGTGTCCGGCGGTTGGCTCCTCGCGCTGGTCGCCCTGTGGCCGGCCGCCGCACGCCCTTATATCGGCGGTTCGACCGACAACAGCCTGCTGGAACTGGCCCTCGGGTACAACGGCGTCGGCCGCATCTTCGGCGGCAGTGGCAACCCGACCGGTGGCGATGGGCCAGGCGGACCCAGTGGTGGGCCGGGCGGGCCCGGCGGTGGATTCCACCACAACGGTTTCGGTGGTTCTCCCGGTGCGACGAGGCTGTTCGGCGACTCCATGGGCGCTGAGATCTCGTGGCTGTTGCCCGCTGCGCTGATCGCACTGGTCGCCGGCCTCTGGCTGACACGAAAGGCTGCACGCACCGACCTCGTACGGGCCGCGCTGATCCTGTGGGGCTCGTGGCTGCTGGTGACCGGGGTCGTCTTCAGCATGATGAAGGGGATCATGCACCCCTACTACACCGTGGCACTGGCGCCCGCGATCGCGGCGCTGGTCGGTATCGGCGCGACGATGCTGTGGGCACGGCGGAGCGCACCGGCTGCCCGGGTGGCGCTGGCGGTCATGATCGCGGCGACCGGGGCGTGGAGTTTCGTACTGCTGGCCCGAACGCCGGATTGGCTGCCGTGGCTGCGGTGGGTGTTGCTCGCCAGCGCCGGTCTGGCCGTCGTTGCGCTGATCCTCGGCAGTCGCCGCGACCGCTGGATGGCGGCAGTGGCCGCGTTCGCGCTGATCGTCGGGCTCGGCGGGACCGGCGCGTACACAGTGGCGACGATCAGCCAGTCCCACGGCAGCGGCTCGATGCCGACGTCGGGCCCCAGCCGCGTCGACGACGGCGCCCGCGGCGGTGGCGGCCACCGACCCGGCGGCACCACAGCCGTATCGGATCAACTGATCGACAAGTTGACTGCCACCGATACCCGATGGGCCGCGGCAACGGTCGGGTCCCACTCCTCGGGCGCGCTCCAGTTGAGCAGCCGACGACCGATCATGGCGATCGGCGGGTTCAACGGTGGCGACGACGCACCCACGCTCGCACAGTTCAAGCAGTATGTCCGCGACGGTCAGATCGCCTACTTCGTCGTCGACGACCGCGGCCCGGGCGGACCGTCGGGCGGCCCCGGTGGAACGCCGGGAGGTGTGCCCGCAGGACGGGGCGGTGCCTGGAACGGTCGTGGCGGGGCACCCGGCCATCAGCCCGGCCGCACCGGCAGCGCATCGGCGATCACCGAGTGGGTGACGGCCACCTACACGGCGCATACCGTCGACGGCACGACCGTCTACGACCTGCGGGACGAGACGAGAACGTCTCGGTGAGACAGGGACTAGGCCGAGGCGGCCGAGCGGGCACCGCCACGACTACCGCGACCGCGACCACCGCCGGATCGGCCGCCGCCCGAGCGGGCGCCCTGGCGGGATCCGCCGGAGCGGGCACCGCCGCCGTTGTTGCCATTGCCCCGGGAGCCACCATTACCGCGGGAGCCGCCGCCCGAACCGCCACGACGGTTGCCACCGCCGCGACGACCGGACGACTGCTGCTGCACCGGCGCGGGCGGCGCCGGCTCCACGTGCTCGGCACGCGCGCCGACCAGCTTGTCGACGCATTCCGACGATGCGGTCACCGACTGCGGGGTGACGTTGATCTTGGCGGTGCGCAACAGCTTGCGCAGGTCGCCGCGCTGCTCGGGCAGGCAGATCGTCACCACGTCGCCGGCCTCGCCGGCACGCGCGGTGCGGCCCGAGCGGTGCAGGTAGGCCTTGTGCTCAGCTGGCGGGTCGACGTGCACGACCAGCTCGACACCGTCGACGTGCACGCCGCGCGCCGCGACGTCGGTGGCCACCAGCACGCGCGCACCGTCGCCGCCGAAGGCGGCGAGGTTGCGGTCGCGCTGGGCCTGACTGAGGTTGCCGTGCAGGTCGACGGCGGGGATCCCCTCGGCGGTGAGCTTGCGGGCCAGCTTCTTGGCCTGGTGCTTGGTGCGCATGAACAGGATACGCCGACCGGTACCCGAGGCCAGTTCGCGCACAAGAGCATGCTTGTCCGTCGCATTGGCGGTCTCGAAGACGTGGTGGGTCATCTGGACCACCGGAGAGTTCTCGGAGTCGACGGAATGGGTCTTGGGCTCGTGCAGGAACTTGCGGACGAGCTTGTCGACGCCGTTGTCGAGGGTGGCCGAGAACAGCAGGCGCTGACCGTCGTTGGGGGTCGCCGAGAGGATGCGGGTGACGACCGGCAGGAATCCGAGGTCGGCCATGTGGTCGGCCTCGTCGAGGACGGTGATCTCGACGTCGTCGAGTTTCACGATGCCCTGCTTCATCAGGTCGTCGAGTCGCCCCGGGCAGGCGACGACGATGTCGACGCCGCGGCGGAACGCCTGCTCCTGCCGAGTCTGCTTGACGCCGCCGAACACCGTGGTGACCGACATGCCCACAGCTTGGGCGAGCGGGGTGACGGTGTCGGCGATCTGCGTCGCAAGCTCGCGCGTCGGCGCGAGGACGAGACCGGTCGGACGTCCGGGACGGGTGGTCACGCCGATTTCCTTCAACCCCGCGACGAGCGGGATGGCAAAGGCCAGCGTCTTGCCCGAGCCGGTCTTGCCGCGACCGAGGACGTCGTCGCCGGCGAGGGTGTCGGCCAGTGTCGCGGCCTGGATCGGGAAGGGTTCGGTCTTGCCCTGGGCGGCGAGCGCTGTGACGAGCGCCGCGGGCACGCCGAGGGAAGCAAAGGTGGTGGTCATTTCGTACAGTGCCTTTCCGGCATGGCGGATCCGCTGGCGGCAGCACGGGAACACCCGTGCCGGCACGCATGATTGATGCGGATCGCAAAGGGCGAAGACGCCCGGGCGGGCGCATTCGTTCGCCGTTGTGAAGTCAACCGGCCGGAAGCTGAATGGCCGGGAAGAAGCGTTCTAACGACGCATGACAGTGCGCGGACGCCTGTCAGTTGTCTCCAAGCCTACCCTCCGAGTGCTCATTCCCCCGATTCGGCGACGGCGAGATTGGTCACAGGCGGCTCGAGCTGATCAGCCTGGCGTTTGCACTGGTTTCCGGACGAAACACCAGGCTGATCGCGGGGCACGGGTCTCACAGCTGACACCTAGGCTCTCCATAGGTTCACCCCACCGTGACAGTCGATACTGGTGCCGTGATACCCCAACGCGTATCCCTGACCCGCGCCGACGGCTCTCCGATTGCAGCGCTCGTCGTCGACGACGAGGCCGTCCTGGCCGAGATGGTGTCGATGGCACTGCGGTATGAGGGCTGGTCGGTGACGACTGCTGGCGATGGAGCCGCGGCGCTGGCCGCCGCCCGCGCCCAGCGGCCCGACGTCGTCGTCCTTGACGTGATGCTGCCCGATATGAGCGGGCTGGACGTCCTACTCAAGCTGCGCGCACTGCACCCGTCGCTGCCGGTGCTCATGCTGACCGCGAAGGATGCCGTCGAGGACCGCATCGCCGGCCTTGCGGCCGGTGGGGACGACTACGTCACCAAGCCGTTCAGCATCGAGGAGGTTGTGCTGCGGTTGCGGGCATTGCTGCGCCGCGCCGGTATCACCGTCGACGACTCGGACTCGCAGATCGTCGTCGGCGACCTCGTGCTCGACGAGGACAGTCGC
>CAZVVS010000333.1:0-5766 GCA_964630585.1 uncultured Gordonia sp. | reverse complement strand
CCCGGGCCGCAGCGAGCGCCAGCGCGTCGGCATGGATCGGCGGCGTCGCGACCACCCGCGCATCGCCGCTCGCAACATCGACGATCGCCGCCACAGGCGTGCCCGCGTCGTCATCGCCGTACGTGAAGAGCTCGCCTGGGCCTGTCGGCGCGGTTGTCGCTGGTTGATGGACCCGAATGGCCACGCCCGACGACGAGCCGTCCGTTCCGGATGCGACCTGTGTCGACGCCGAGGTGGTACCGCCGGTCGCGGCGGGATCCTCTGCGTCGCCGCACCCCGACGTCAGCAGCAGCGCTGCTGCGGCCGCCATCAGCACCGCATGCAGTCGCACGGCGGCGACGCTAGGCGAGACTCGCCCGTGTTCGAGCGCGCCCCGGCAGGTCGTCCACGCTCCGTGACCTCGACGTTCCCGGCAGGGTTCCCGGAGGGAAACCTGCAAAGGTGTGCGCGCTGGATCGGGTCGAGTGACGCGACGCTCTCAGTGACGGACCGCGTCGTCGGTTCCCGGTGACTCGTGTCGTTCAGCGACTGCACTCGGGTCCGTTCGCGAGATTCTCCGGCGTCGCAGGCCTCGGTGGTCATGAGCGAGCGCTTCATGAACGAGACGGCAGACGTCGAGCCGTTGCTCTCCACCGACGAGGTGTCCCGCGTGCTGGTGATCCCCGCCGGCACCCTCGCCAACTGGCGGTGGATGGGCACCGGGCCGCTGTTCCTCCGAGTCGGCCGCCATGTGCGCTACCGGCGCACCGACGTCGAGGCGTGGATCGATGCTCAGGTGCACTCGGCCGCCAACCGGGAGCGGCGATAGCCTCACCGCACGGGCTCCTCGACGGCCGAGCCCGAGGTTGATCCGGGATGCGTCCCGCCTGGCTGTCCTCTCGTCCGACGGGCGCCGCTGCGCTCTGACCGGGAGGCCGGCGTGGCCAGCATCGATCGACGACCCAACGGGAAATGGCGGGCACGCTACCGCCTTCACCCTGGCGGTCCGCAGCGGGCGCGCCACTTCGATCGAAAGATCGATGCCGAGCGGTTCCTCGTCGGTGTGCAGGGTCAGCTACTCGACGGCTCGTACCTCGACCCGGCCGCCGGCAGGGTGACGTTCGGCGAGTACGCCTCGAGCTGGCAGGCCGCGCAGGTGCACCGGCCGACGACCGTTGCCCAGGTCGACGCCCACCTCCGCAACCACGTGCTGCCGATCTTCGGTGACCGCACGATCGGATCGATCCGGCCGAGCGAGATCCAGGCATGGGTGAAGGGCCGCTCCGGCGTGCTCGCGCCGGCGACCGTCGAAGTGATCTTCCGCATCTTCTCGGCGATCCTCGCGGATGCCGCCGCCGACCGGCTCGTGGCCCGGAACCCCGCCAAGGGGGTGCGGCTCCCGAAGAAGCCAGCGGATGCGATCGTCCCCCCGACCGTCGAGCAGGTGGAGTCCGTCCGGGCCGAGCTGCCCGAGCGGTATCGGGCGCTGGTCACGCTGGCCGCCGGCACCGGCCTGCGGCAGGGCGAGTGCTTCGGACTCACCGTCGATCGAGTCGACTTCCTCCACCGGTCGATCACGGTCAACCGCCAACTCGTGCTCGTCGGAAGCGGCCCGCCGACGTTCGGACCTCCCAAGACCTCCGCCTCGGTCCGAGCGGTGCCGCTCCCCGACGTCGTCGGGCTCGCTCTTGCGCACCACCTCGAGCGCTGGCCGACCGGCGATGACGGCCTGATCTTCACGAACGACCGAGGCGAAGCACTGCGCCGCAACCGCTTCAACGAGGTCTGGCGCGCCGCCCGTGGGCGCGCCGGTGCGGGAGCGCTGCGGTTCCACGATCTCCGCCACTTCTACGCCTCACTCCTCATCGCGCACGGCGAATCCGTGAAGGTCGTCCAGGCCCGCCTCGGCCACGCTTCGGCGTCCGAGACCCTCGACACCTACGCCCACCTCTGGCCAGATAACGAGGAACGAACGCGAGCCGCCGTCGACGGTGTCCTCGGCGGGCACGAGCACTTCTCCGCCCGAACGAACGAAGGGTCGCAGCTACCATGACCTCGACGCATCTGCCTGTGTTCGACGACGAACCCGGCCAGCCGCCGAGAGGAGGAGCGATGTCGGATCGCCCCAACGACCATCAGCCGGCGTCGACCCCGCCCGCAACGCTCGCCCAGGTACTCGACGGCCTGGAGCCGATGGGAGACCTCAGCAGGTTCGCCATCGAGGATCTCACACCGGCCGAAGAGGACGAGTTCTTCCGGATCCTCGAGGAAGCCTGAGCCTTGGCCTCGGCGGTCGTCGTCGACACGATGATCGCGAGCGCCTGGCTCGGTGTTCGCGACTCACCACGAAAGAAGCGATGGGCGCCGCTCCTCGAACGCTCGGCCTGGGTGCTGCCGTTCACCGTCGTCGCCGAGATGCGCTTCGGCGCCGACGTCGCAGGATGGGGAGCTCGCCGCCGCAGCGTGCTCGACCGGCTTGTCGCACGAGCCGGCGTCGTTCCGCCGCTCGAAGAGGTGACGGACGCCTACGTCGACCTCCGAACCTGGTGCGTGCGAGAGGGCCACGGTCTCGCAGGGAAGAACCACGAGGCCGACCGCTGGGTCGCCGCAGTGGCCATCGCCGCGGGTCTTCCGCTGGCCAGCGAAGACTCCATCTTCGATGACGTTCTCGCGATTCGGCGGGCACACCCTGGAGCCTGAGAAGCCTCTGATGGCTGCCATCGACCAATGCACACACGGGGATCGGGGATGAGCTCGCTGCGACCGCCCGATCCGGGGATCCTGCAGGTCGCTCGCTCGGAAGGGCGCGCTGGCGAGTTGATCGAGGCCGTTGCGTCGTGCCTGGTCGGACTTCCGCTCACCGAGCTCACCCGGATGCTGGACATGATCTGCGTCGGCTTCGGCGAGGTGCGGCTGCGACCGATGCCTCGAGACGAGGCGTCGCTGACGACGCCACGCAAGCGGGAGCTGGCCGAGCGACGGGATGCCACTCCGATGCCCCTGCTTGCCTTGCACATCCAATGTCCGTTCCGACTCGACTCCCCGACGGGACCCTTCGTCGGGGCCCAGGACGTCTACCGGCTCGCCGACCCGCCGCACGAGTGGATCGAAGGACGCCCGAAAGGCGACTTCAGCGGTTGCCTGTTCGATGCACGTGCGAACGTGCTGCCCACCGATGCGGCGGCGCCCATGATTGTCGAAGCTGTCCACGCCGACGCAGGGGGGGTGTCCCTATGGAGTTGTCAAGGGGTTCATGCCGCCTTCTGGGTGTCGGCTCGGGCGGCGAGCTGGTCGCTGGTGAGGTAGTGGTCGCCGGTGCGGAGCATGGCGAGGATGACGTCGCAGCGGCGGCGGGCGAGGCAGATGAGGGCGGCGTTGTGTCGTTTGCCTTCTGCGCGTTTGCGGTCGTAGTAGGCGCGGGAGTCGGGGTCGGAGAGCGACGCGAACGCGGAGAGGAACATGGCGTTCTTGAGGCGGTGGTTCCCTCGTCGGGATCGGTGTTCGCCGCGGATGCTGGTGCCGGACTGGCGGGTGACGGGGGCGAGTCCGGCGTAGGCGGCGAGTTTGCTGCCGGTGGCGAACGCGGTGCCGTCTCCGATCTCAGCGAGGATCCTGGCTCCGGTCCTGGGGCCGATCCCCGGCAGGCTGATCAGGACCGGTCCGAGAGGGTGCGCGAGGAACACTTCCTCGATCTCGGCTTCGAGGGTGTCGCGGCGGGCGCGGATGCGGTCGAGCTCGACGGCGAGCTCGGCGATGACCCGTCCGAGGGTCGCCTCGGCGGGGACCGACACGGTCTGGGCGTCGAGCGCCGCCCACACGCGTTCGGTGACCGACACCCCGAGGCGTGGCGACCGCTTCGTGATGATCGCCCGGATCCGGGCCTTGCCTGCGCCGCGCATCGCTGTGGGGGTCGGGAGCTTCGAGAGGAGGTCACGGACTCCGGGGTGGTGCAGGCGGGTGCCGAGAGCCCGCTCCAACGCCGGGGAGACGCTGGTCAGAGCGTCGCGGAGCCGGTTGGTCTGCCGTGTCGAGTCCGCGGCGAGGTCGATGTCGAGGCCGTTGAGGACCCGGAGCTGGACGAGCAGGTCGTCGTCGACGCCGATCCAGTGGATCTGGCTGCGCCGGGTGCGGGCGGTGTCCGCGATGACGTAGGCGTCGCGGCGGTCGGTCTTCGCGTCGCCGGGGTAGAGGTCCGCGGCGCGGCGCATCACCAGACCCGGGATGTACGCGACGGGGATCTCCCGCCGCGCCGCGATCGCCAGCGCGAGCTGCGCGATCGAACCGGGCTGGTCGATCACCAACGCGACAGTCCCATGCTCGGCAGCGGCGTCGAGGAGGCCGACCAGGTCGGCTTCGTCGTTGGTCACACGCCGGTCGATCAGCGTGTCGCCGTCGTCGTCGAGGACGACCGCGTGATGGAACTCCTTGCCGACATCGACACCGACCCACACGTCGATCTCAGATGGTGGTGCTGGCACTCGAAGCCCCTTCCTCGAGTCACCGCCGCCGGGGCGATCCCGGCGACGTCACGGCCAGAGAACTGAAGGGCGCACGTACCGTCAGCCACCTTACGAACGAGCGATCGAGCGCATGTCCCTATTGGAGGTCTGTGCGCCCAGCGCCGCCGGCGGCAACACCCCCCAGGCCATCGAGTGACAGGGGGCAGTGAGCCATACCGGCGACACCGGAACTCCACGAGGAGAGTCTCGCGAACGCTTGCCTCCCCTCAACGACCAAGGTAAGGGGGCTCCGCATCGAGCTCTCGACCGGTTGGAGTCTCGTGGTTGCGCCCTCGACGGCGGCACTCCACGAACACTGGCGACTCTTCGAGCCAGGTGGAGGGGAGCACCTCGTCGTCTTCGAAGAGTCGGATGTTGGCGAGCCCCTGAGGACTGATTGAGGACCGCATCGACCCGAAACGGCAGAGATACCTGTGATCCCAGGGGTGTTCGGGCCTTCAGGCCCGAACACCGCCTACAGGCCGACTCACCACCATCGCTTCGCTCGGCGCCTCGCCGGCCCGTAGGCGCTCGGGTAGAAACCGCTACTGACGCGCGGAAGCGTCGACGTGCGCTCCTTTGGCGAGCTTCACATCGCCTTTCGACGCGACACGTCGGGACACGTCGGATCTCGATCTGACATGCTGAGGACGGATTGAGGACCGATCGACGGCGACGGCACCCCCGTTGGCGTAGCGTCGCAGCCGCATGCGCGACATCGCGCACGGCGAGTCGGTGAAGGTCGTCCAGGCCCGCCTCGGCCACGCCTCGGCGTCGGAGACCCCCGACACCTACGCCCACCTCTGGCCCGACAACGAGGAACGAACGAGAGCCGCCGTCGACGGCGTGCTCGGCGTACACGAGCACTTCTCCACCCGAACGAGCGAAGGGTCGCAGCTACGATGACGTCGACGCATCTGCCTGTGTTCGACGACGAACCCCGGCACCCGCCGCGAGGAGGATCGATGTCGGACCACCCCACCGACCATCAGCCGGCACCGCCTCCGCCCGCAACGCTCGCCCAGGTGCTCGACGGGCTGGAGCCGATGGGGGACCTCAGCAGATTCGCTATCGAGGATCTCACGCCGGCGCAAGAGGACGAGTTCTTCCGGATCCTGGAGGAGGCCTGAGCGTTGGCCTCGGCGGTCGTCTTCGACACGATGATCGCGAGCGCTTGGCTCGGTGTTCGCGACTCGCCTCGCAAGCAGCGGTGGGCGCCGCTCCGCGAGCGCTCGGCCTGGGTCCTGCCGTTCACCGTGGTTGCCGAGATGCGCTTCGGCGCCGAGGT
>CAZVVS010000332.1:0-5781 GCA_964630585.1 uncultured Gordonia sp. | reverse complement strand
CTTCATCTTCCGCAGGTCGCGGCGGCGCTGCTCGTCGGCCTGAGCGCCGAGTGCTCCCAGGGCGGGACCGCTCGACGACGATGGGGCTTTCGCGCCCGGATCCGGGCTCAGGACAGACGAAGTCGACATAACGTCCAGTCTTACCTACCGGCCTGCGGCAAGCCATCCGTTCGCCCCGCGCCGCCCCGCCTACGCTGAACGGATGCCGTCAGAGAAGCAGCGAGTCGCGCTCGTCACCGGAGCGAGCCGAGGCGTCGGCCGGGGTGTCGCCACCGCCCTTCAGCAAAAGGGGTGGCGCGTGTTTGGCACGTCGCGGCACGGCACCGGACCCGACGGCACCGTCGCGCTGTCCGTCGACCACGCCGACGACGATGCCGTCGCCGCCGCCTTCGCCCGCATCGTCGACGAAACCGGACGCCTCGATCTGCTGGTGAACAACGCCTGGGCATCGCCGCCCGGATTCGCCGGCTTCACCGCGAAGTTCTACGAGCGGCCCGTGTCGGACTGGGACTCGTTGATCGGCGTCGGGTTGCGCTCGCATTACGTCGCCGCGGTGCAAGCGGCGCAAGTGATGGTCCCCCAGGGCAGCGGGTTGATCGCCTCGACGTCGTCATTCGGCAGCCGCGGACACCTGCACTCGGTCCTCTACGGCGTGGGCAAGACCGGCCTGGACAAGATGGCCTACGACATGGGCGCCGAACTCGCTGGCACCGGCGTCACCGCGGTGTCCCTGTGGCTGGGGCTGATCCGGACACCGTTGCTGCTGGGCACCGGCCTCACCGAGTTCGCCGGCTTCCCGGTGGCGCGCGCCGAGGACCCGGCGTTCGTCGGGCGGGTCGTCGCGGCACTGGCCGACGATCCGGGATCGTGCGCGTTGAACGGCCACACGATCATCACCGCGGAGTACGGTGCGGCCCACGGGATCACCAACGACGACGGTCATACCGTGCCAGACTCGCACCGAGCTGCATTCGGCGGCGGGCCGTTGTTCCCGCCGCCGACGGAAACCGTCTGAGGGAGGCCCGATGGCCAAGAAAAAGGCGGTACCTGCAGAACCCCCGGTCAGCGGCTGGTCGGCACCACCGTGGGAGGCACTGCGCGCGAGTGCCGCCGATCCGGTGGCGCGCTACGACCCAACGGCGACCCCGGGATACACCGGCAACAAGGCGTCGGCCGCTGCAGAGTTGGCCAGTCGTGGCCAGCGCCTCGCGGACTTGCAGGAGATGCTGTTCGCCAACGGACGGTCGGGCGACCATCGCAGCGTGCTGCTGGTGATCCAGGGCATGGACACGGCGGGCAAGGGCGGCATCGTGCGCCACGTCGGCGGGATCGTCGACCCGCAGGGCCTGGCGATCACAGGGTTCGGCAAGCCCACCCCCGAAGAGCTGTCCCACGACTTCCTGTGGCGCATCCACCGCGCGTTACCAGCGGCCGGCCGGATCGGGATCTTCGACCGCAGCCACTACGAGGACGTGCTGCCGGTGCGCGTGCACAACCTTGTGCCCGAGGAGGTGTGGTCGCAGCGCTACGACCTGATCAACCAGTTCGAGCGCGAGGTCACCGAGGCCGGCACCACGATCATCAAGCTGCTCCTCGTCGTGTCGAAGGACGAGCAGAAGCAGCGCCTGACCGACCGGCTGAACAACCCGGCCAAGTACTGGAAGTACAACCCGGCCGACATCGATGAACGCGCCTATTGGGACGCCTACCTCGAGGCCTATCAGGCGATCCTCGACAAGACCGACACCGACATCGCACCCTGGTTCATCGTCGGCGCCGACCGCAAGTGGTTCTCGCGGCTGGCCGTGTGCGAATTGCTCATCAGTGCGCTCGAAGGCCTCGATCTGGACTGGCCGCCACCGACGTTCGACCTCGCCGTCGAACAGGCCAGAGCTGCCGCCCTCTAGTCGCCGACTGGGTCGTCCCCCGACGCCGACTGGGCCCTCCTAGCCCGCCCACTGGGTCGTCCTCGGTCGCCCACTGGGTCATTACGGGATTCGTCAGACTCCGCACGGCGAAGAGCCGGCCTAGGTCACGTGTCTTCGACGCAGATCTCACGTCCCCATCGACGACGTCAAACCCAGCAGCCGCAACGTGTTCTGCTCGTCATGAGTAGGCGGCGCGCATGTCTTCCTCAGTCACTCCGGAAACGATAGCGCTGCACCGACTCACCACCCACTCGGCGGCGACCCACTCGCGCGATTCTAGGACCCACTCGACGGCTTGGGAGGGCCCACTCGGCAAAGACCGATGGCCCACTCGCGGGACTTCCAGGCCCACTCGACGGCGTGGGACGACCCACTCGCGGGATTTTCAGGGCCCACTCGCGGTTCGATGGGTCAACTAGCCTCAGTCGTCGTCGCCGGATTCGACTCGACGACGCTCGCGACGAGCGGCGGCGACCATGTTCCGCAGCGACGGCTCCAACTGCCAGTAGTGGCGCGTCTTGAGTCCACCGTCGGGGTTGACCCACAACCGCTTCGGATCGATGTAGCGGGCGGCCAACTGAATGAGGTCGTCGATCTCGTCGATCTCGGGGATCAGCGCGCTGCGGCTCTCGTACACACCCGGCCCGACGCCGTGCGACAGCGTTGTGCCCTTCGCCAACTGCGCGAAGACCCAGTCCAGGTGCCGCGTCGCGACGACCGACACCACGTCGGCGTCCATCGCCTCGAACGCCTCGACGACCCGGCTGATCGACGAGTAGCCCAGGTGCGTGTGGATCTGCGTCTCCGGCTTCGCGCCACCGACGGCGAGGCGGAAGGCGTTGACCGCCCAGTCCAGATAGCCCTGGCGTCCCCGCTCGCGCAGCGGCAGGAGTTCGCGGATCGATGGCTCGTCGACCTGGATGATCTTGATGCCGGCCTTCTCCAGGTCGGCGATCTCGTCGCGCACCGCAAGCGCGATCTGCTCGGCGGTCTCGTACATCGGCTGGTCCTGGCGCACGAACGAGCGCGCCAGCATCGTGACCGGACCGGTGAGGATGCCTTTGACCGGCCTATCGGTCAGTGACTGTGCGTAGCCCGTCCACTCGACGGTCATCGGGTGCTTGCGCTTGATGTCGCCGTAGATGATCGGCGGGCGCACGCAGCGGGAGCCGTACACCTGCACCCAGCCCTGGTGGGTTGCGGCGTAGCCGTCCATCAGCTCGGAGAAGTACTGCACCATGTCGTTGCGCTCGGCCTCGCCGTGCACCAGGACATCCAGGCCGATGTCCTCCTGCAGCTCGATGACGCGCTTGATCTCGTCACGCAGCCGCTGGGCGTACTCCTCCCACGACAGCCGACCCTGGCCGTAGTAGTACCGCGCCTGGCGCACCTCGTTGGTCTGCGGGAACGAGCCCAGCGTCGTCGTCGGGATGATCGGCAGGCCAAGCGCCTTGTCCTGCAACGGTTTGCGTTCCGCGTACGGCAGCCGCTGGCGCTGGTCCGGGCGGATGTTCGCCACGCGCTGACGGACGTCGTGCTTGAGCTTGAAGTGCACCGTCGCCGGCCGCGAATACCAGTGTTCCGGCGCACCGTGGGTGACGGCCTTCGCCAGCGCCACGACCTCGGCGACCTTCTGCTTGGCGAAGGACAACCGGTCGGCGACGTCGCCGGGCACGTCGGGCTCGATCAGGACGTCGATCGGAACGTGCATCAACGAGCACGACGTGGAGACGACCACGTCGGGGATGTGTTCCTTGATCTCCAGGAGGAAGTCGAGCTTGCCGCCCTTGGCGGCCTTCCACACGTTGCGGCCGTCGATCACACCGGCATAGAGGCGCTTGCGCTTGAGCCCGGGCACCGCGCCCAGTTCAGCCGCCGACATCGGCTCGCTGACGAGGTCGACGGCGATCGCCTCGATATTCGTCGAAGCCAAGATCGGCAGCGCGTCAGCGAGGTCGCCGTAGGGTCCCGTGACGAGGATGCGCGGGCGCAGCGCGCCACGGCTCAGCTCGGTGTAGGCCTGGCGCAGCGCACCCAGATCAGACTCGGTGCGGTCGCTGGTGAAACACGGCTCGTCGAGCTGCACGCACTTGCAGCCCTGCTTGGCCAGGCGCTCGAACAGATCGGCGTAGACCGCCAGCAGGTCGTCGAGCCGGTCGATGGGCGCGAAGCCCTCCGGCGACCCGACCGCAGCCTTGCTCAACAGCAGCAGCGAGGTCGGCCCGAGAATGACCGGGCGCAGCTCGATGCCCTCGGCCTTGGCACGACGATGCTCGTCGAGCAGCCCCTCGGCGCTCAGCGTGAACACCGTGTCCGGGGCGATCTCGGGCTGGCGGTAGAAGTAGTTCGTGTTGAAGTACTTGACCAACTCCAGCGGCGGGTGCCCGGGCTTGCCGCGCGCCATCGCGAAGTACAGGTCGATCGGTTCCAGCTCGTCGACGAGGTCGGTGAAGCGCGGTGGGATCGCGCCGAACAACACCGCGTTGTCCAGCACGTGGTCGTAGAACGAGAACGTGTTGCCTGGCACCTGCTCGAGTCCGGTGGCGGCCAGTTCGTTCCAGACGCCATCGGCGAGTTCGCGGCCGGTGGCCAGCAACTCGTCGCGGCTCAACGAGCCGTGCCAGTAGCCCTCGAGGGCAGCCTTCAGCTCGCGGTGGGCGCCGATACGGGGGTAACCCAGGATCGACGAACCGTACTCGATGCCGTCCGGACTCGTCATAGTGCAGACCCGCTACTTCGCGTCGTACTGGTAGAACCCGTGTCCGGCCTTCTTACCGATGCGCCCGGCCTCGACCATGCGCAACAGCAGCGGCGGCGGCGAGTACAGCGGCTCCTTGAACTCCTCGTACATCTTGTCGGCGATGGCCTTGACGGTGTCGAGGCCGACGAGGTCGGTCAGCTTGAGCGGACCCATCGGGTGCGCACAGCCCAGGACCATGGCCTTGTCGATGTCCTCGACCGTGGCGAAACCGGACTCGACCATCCGGATGGCCGAGAGGAGGTAGGGCACCAGGAGGGCGTTGACGACGAAGCCCGAGCGGTCGGCGGAACGGACGACCTGCTTGCCCAGCACGTCGCGCGCGAAGTCCTCGGCCCGCTCGGACACCTCGGGGCTGGTCATCAGCGTCGTCACCAGTTCGACCAGGGGAAGGACCGGAACCGGGTTGAAGAAGTGCATGCCGACGACGCGGGCGGCGTTCTGGGTGGCCATGCCGAGCTTCATGATCGGGATGGAGGAGGTGTTCGACGCGAGCACGGCGCTCGGGTCGGTGACGACCTTGTCCAGCTCGGCGAAGATCGCGGTCTTGACCGCTTCGTCCTCGACGACGGCCTCGACGACGAGCTGACGGTCGGCGAAGTCCCCGAGGTCGGAGGTGAAGCGCAGCCGCCATGCGGCCTGCTCGCGCTCGCGCTCGGTCAGCTTGCCGCTGGACACACCGCGGTCCAGCGACCGCATGACGCGGGCGCGACCAGCAGCGGCGAGTTCGCGGGTGGATTCATAGACCAGGACATCGACAGAGGCGCGCGCACACACCTCGGCGATTCCTGCGCCCATCTGGCCGGCACCGACGACACCGACTCGCGTGATCTTCTGGCTTGCCATGGGACGGCTCCTCAAACTGGGATCTGTAACGCGGGGGTCTTGAGAGTCAAGACTAGGGAAGAAAGCGTGGGGATGTTGAGTGGTTGACAGCGCGGGGCGATGACGGCGGACCGTCACCGCCCCGACTGTCGTACGAACTGTGCTCCGCCGATCGGGCGGGGTCGCCCCCCGCCCCGTCGGCGAACTCGGGTGTTCCTAGTGGAACTGGCCCTCTTCGGTCGAGCCCTTGAGCGCCGCGGTCGACGTGTT
>CAZVVS010000331.1:0-5798 GCA_964630585.1 uncultured Gordonia sp. | reverse complement strand
CCTCTTCCAGGACGGCGCGCTGTTCGGTTCGATGAGCCTCTTCGACAACATCGCCTTCCCGCTGCGCGAGCACACCAAGAAGTCTGAGACCGAGGTCCGCTCCATCGTCATGGAGAAGATCGACCTCGTCGGCCTCGCCGGCGCAGAGGACAAGCTCCCCGGTGAGATCTCCGGCGGTATGCGCAAGCGCGCCGGCCTGGCCCGCGCCCTGGTGCTGGACCCGCAGATCATCCTCTGCGACGAGCCGGACTCCGGTCTGGACCCGGTCCGTACCGCCTACATCAGCCAGCTGCTGATCGACATCAACGCGCAGATCGACGCGACGATCCTGATCGTTACGCACAACATCAACATCGCCCGCACGATCCCTGACAACATCGGCATGCTGTTCCGCAAGGAGCTGGTCATGTTCGGCCCGCGCGAGGTGCTCCTTACCAGCGAGCAGCCGGTCGTCAAGCAGTTCCTCTCCGGTGACCGCTTCGGTCCCATCGGCATGTCGGAGGAGAAGGACGAGGCCGTTGCCGCGGCCGAGGCCGCCATGCAGGCCGCCGGCATCTCCGGTGGTGGCACAAAGGACGACTTCAGCGAGATCATCGCGCAGGTCCAGCCCAACCCCGGCATGCCCGAGCGCAAGGCTTCCCAGCGTCACCGCCGCAACGTCGAGGAGATCATCCACACGCTGCCGGCGAACGCCCAGGAGGCGATCCGCCGCAGCATGGAGGAAGAGGACAAGCTCCTCGCCGAGAACCGCGCCCAGGCGGCCGTGCAGGCCGGTGCGGCGCAGGCGGCCGCAGCTGCGGTCGCCGCCGGTAGCGCAGCTGCGGGCGTGACCGCCAATGCCGCCACGGATGTGTTCAACACCGTGGGCGAGGCTGCCGATGAGGGCAGCTGGGTGACGCCGAGTGATGATCGCGGGAGTTCATAACGATGACGACTGCCACCAAACGTGGCGTTGATCGACTGGCTAGCGCGGGCTCGGGTGCACTTGAGCAAACCGGCAGGATCGTACAGCTATTCATCGACGTCGCACGCCAGTCTGTTGTGCGCCCGTTCCAGTGGCGGGAGTTCATTCAACAGGCCTGGTTCATCGCCAGCGTCACGATCCTGCCGACGGCGCTCATCGCGATCCCGTTCGGCGCGATCGTGTCTCTGCAGACCGGTTCGCTGATCAAGCAGATCGGTGCTGAGTCGTACACAGGCGCGGCGAGCGTCTTGGTGGTCATCCAGCAGGGTTCACCCCTGGTGACATCGTTGCTGGTCGCGGGTGCGGCCGGTTCGGCGGTAGCCGCCGACCTGGGGGCGCGCACGATTCGCGAGGAGATCGACGCCATGGAGGTGCTGGGCATCAACCCGATCCAGCGCCTGGTGGTGCCGCGCGTCTTGGCGATGATCCTCGTCGCCATCCTGCTCAACGGCCTGGTCGCGGTCATCGGCATCGCCGGTGGCTACTTCTTCAACGTGGTGGTTCAGGGCGGTACACCCGGTGCGTACCTGGCGTCGTTCGGGTCGCTGGCCCAGTTGCCCGACCTCTATATATCGACGGTCAAGGCGGCCATCTTCGGTGTGATCGCCGGTGTGGTCGCCGCCTATAAGGGCCTGAACCCGAAGGGCGGCCCGAAGGGCGTCGGCGACGCGGTCAACCAGTCCGTCGTCATCACCTTCCTGCTGCTCTTCTTCGCCAACCTGATCCTGACCGCGGTGTACCTGCAGGTCGTTCCGCCGAAGGGGGCGTAACCCGTGTCTGAAGGTGGCGTGACCATTTCCAAGGGGCGGGCTGATTACCTCGCCTATGAGCTGCGCAAGCAGCTCAACAAGCCCCTCTCGGTGCTCGATGGCGCTGGCGAGCAGATGTCGTTCTACGCGCGGACCATCGCCTGGATCCCGCGCACGATCGTGCACTACTACCGCGAGGTCCTGCGCATCCTTGCCGAGGTGGCCTTCGGCACCGGCGGTCTCGCCGTCATCGCCGGCACCGTCGGCGTGATGGTGCTGATGTCGGGCTTCACCGGCGTCGTCGTGGGCATGCAGGGCTATGCCGCTCTGCAGAACCTGGGCGCCCAGGCGCTCACCGGGTTCCTCTCTGCCTACGTCAACACCCGTGAGGTCGCGCCGCTGGTCGCAGGCCTGGCGCTGTCGGCGACGGTGGGTTGCGGCTTCACTGCCCAATTGGGCGCCATGCGGATCTCCGAGGAGATCGACGCGCTCGAGGTCATGGCCGTCCCGTCGGTCCCGTTCCTGGTCACCACCCGCGTAATCGCCGGCTTCGTCGCCGTCATCCCGCTGTACGTGCTGGGCCTGTTGGCTTCCTACGGGGCCTCTAGAACCATCAACACGGTCTTCAACGGGCAATCGACTGGTGGTTACGACCACTACTTCAGCCTGTTCTTACCACCCGAAGACGTTTTGTGGTCCTTCGGCAAGGTCCTCATCTTCGCCTTCGTGATCATCCTGGTGCACTGCTACTACGGCTACTTCGCCAGCGGCGGCCCGGCCGGCGTCGGTGTGGCCGTGGGCCACGCGGTCCGCGCTGCGCTAGTGCTGCTGGCCCTTCTGGACTTCTTCCTCGGACTCGCGATCTGGGGTACCTCGACGACCGTGCGAGTGGCGGGCTGACATCATGAAAACTCTCCGGCGCCGGCTCTACGGGCTGGCCTTCTTCCTGGTCATCGCTGCCTTCATCGGCGGCTCGATCATGCAGTTCCAGGGTCGTTTCACCACGACCAAGGACGTCACGCTGCGCACCGACTCGGCGGGTAACTCGCTGGCCAAACATGCCGACGTCAAGGCGCGCGGCATGACGGTGGGCACGGTGGACTCGGTCCAACCGGGCCCCGACGGCAAGGTGGACATCGTCTTGGCGATGCAGCCGGACAAGATGAACCTGCTGCCGAGGGATACGACCGCGCGAATCCTGCCGAAGACCCTGTTCGGGGAGCGCTATGTCGCACTCGAGGTGCCCGAGGGGCAGTCGAACGTCGCGAGGCTGCAGGCCGGAGACGAAATCTTCACCTCCAAGGCGGGCAACGCCAAGGAAGTGTCGGATCTGTTCGACCGTTTGCTGCCGCTGCTCAAGGCGGTGCCGCCGCAGGACCTGAACGTCACCCTGACCTCGATCAGCCAAGCGCTGAGCGGTCGCGGGCAGGAGATCGGCGAGACCATCAAGCGCCTCAACACGATCTTCAGCGACATCAACGCCCACACCGACGACCTACAGGAGACGTTGCGCGGCCTGGCGTCGTTCTCGACGACCTACTCCGAGGCGCTGCCGGCGATCATCGACGGCTTGGACAACCTTCGGGTCACCGGCAACACGCTGGTGGAGCGCCAGGGTGACCTGGCCGGGCTCATCGCGACGCTGGGTGTTGCGGCCGACGACACGACGGCCTTCCTCCGCACCAACCGCGATGACCTGATCGACATCTTCACCGGTAGCAGCGAGACGCTGGCGGGCCTGGCGCGCCAGTCGCCGACGTTCGGCTGCACGTTCAAGAACTTCGCCGGGCTGATCCCCGAGTCGCGACGGATCGTCGGCGAGGGCACCCCGAATCCGGGTGTGCGCGTGAACCTGCAGTTCGTGAACCCGCGCGGGCGCTACCTGCCCAACCAGGACGAGCCGCGCCTGTTCGACTACGACCGCGGTCCGGTCTGCTACACGCCGGCCTCGAACGGCCGTCCGTTCCCGCAGTACCCCGGTGGCGGCTTGGCCGACGGTTCCTACCAGCCGCCGTCGCGCAACGCGGGTCCGCGGAACATTCCGCAGATGCCCGCAGCGCAGTTCTCGGCGCTGCCCGCAGGTAGGGCGAAGTCCAACGTGTGGAGCGATCCGGTCTACCGGGCGCAGTTGCAGATGGTTTACGGCGGCGCCAGCGGCGTCGCGCCCGAACAGGTCCCCAGCTGGGTGACTCTGACGGGTGCCTCGAGGTTGCGGGGAGCGCAGGTGAACATGCGATGAAGTCCATCGTCCCACCCCTGGTCAAGCTGATCACGTTCGCGTTGATCACTGTCATCGCGACGGCGATGCTCGCGTTGACGATTGCCAACGCGGGATCGTCGGGCAAGCACGACTTCCAGGCGATCTTCGATGATGCCGCGATGCTCAACAAGGGCGACGACGTGCGCATCGCCGGTGTGCGCGTCGGTGCCGTGAGCAACGTCGAGGTGTTCGAGCGCAACCGTGCGAAGGTGAGCTTCGCGGTTGACCGCGACACGCTGCCCGATGGCACGAACGTCCACATCCGCTACCGCAACCTCACGGGCCTGCGCTACCTGGCGCTGGAACGCGGCGCTGGCGACGCGGGCAAGGTGCTGCGGCCGGGCCACGTCTTCGGTCTCGACCGCGGGGACACGACCACTCACCCGGCGGTCAACCTGACCGAGCTCTTCGACGGCTTCCGCCCGGTGTTCCGCCAGCTCAGCCCTGAGGACGTCAACAAACTGGCCGACCAGATCATCTCGGTGTTCCAGGACTCGCCCGGTCAGAACATGGCCGCGACGATGTCTTCGCTGCTGTCGCAGACGTCGGAGCTGACCAACACCCTCGCCGACCGTGACCAGGTCATCGGCGAGCTGATCACCAACCTGAACAAGGTGCTCGAGACGGTCAGTGCGCACGACGAGCAGTTCGACTCGCTGCTGGTGAACACCTCGCAGCTGGTCACCGGGCTCGCGGCACAGCGCGGCTCGGTCGGCTCGGCGGTCACGTCGGTGTCCAACCTGACCTCGGTTATGGGCTCCATCCTGGGCCAGACCCGACCGGCGATCGCCGGCGATATCGCGGGCCTGCGTTCGGTGTCGGACCAGATCATGAGCCGGAAGAAGGACGTCGAGGCAATCATCACGAATCTGCCTCCGAAGCTGGAGAGGATCGGTCGCGCCGCGACCTTCGGCTCGTGGTTCCAGTTCTACCTCTGTGGCATCGACGTGGTGATGGGCAACGGCAAGTCGGTCTTGCTCAGCGACCCGTTGATCCCGATGCCCGATATCAACCACGTCCTCTACACCAGTGCGGCCACCCGCTGCTGGCGTGACGAGCGGCGACCGGGCTAGAGGTGGAGATGGCTGACGATAAGGACCGCGCAGACATGCCGGACAACGGAATTCCCGACGACGCTCCGACCGAGCAGATCGCTGCCGTCGACGATGAGACGGCGCGCGCGCAGCGCGAGGCGGCGGCACTGGCCGCCGACCCGCAGAAGCTGCACCCCTCACGGCGCTTCGCCGGCCGCCGCTCGCCGATCACCGTCGGCGCGCTGGGCCTGCTGATGCTGATCATGCTGTCGGTGTCGTCGTTCTACCTGAGCGACCTGCCGATCCTCGGTGCCGGACCGCGCTACACCGCGCAGTTCTCTGAGGCCGCGGGTCTGCAGCCGGGCAACGAGGTCCGCGTGGCGGGCATCAAGGTGGGCAAGGTCGACAAGGTCGGGCTCAACAAGGACGGCAACAAGGTCGACGTCGTGTTCACCGTGGCGGACACGTGGATCGGCGATCAGACCCAGGCGTCGATCCAGATCAAGACGCTGCTCGGTCAGAAGTACCTCGGTCTGATCCCGCGCGGCTCACACGCCGCTGATCCGTCGAAGCCGATTACCGACACGGTCGCGCCCTACGACGTCATCGAGGCGTTTTCCGACGCGAGCAACCAGTTGACGGAGTTGAACACCGACCGGGTCGCCGAGTCGCTGCAGACGATGTCGGCCGCGTTCTCCGGCACCGCCGGTGACTTCGGACCGGCGCTGACCGGCTTGAGCAGGCTCTCGGCGACGATCGCCAAGCGCGACCAAGAGGTCCAGCGCCTCCTC